>CAUPZW010000012.1:0-54974 GCA_963515655.1 Streptococcus mitis | reverse complement strand
ACCAAGATTACTACCAAGGTGGGGTTTATTTGAACAACTTGATTGTCCCATCGACTGTTGCTCTAGGGATTCCGCTTTATAAGAGTTTTCATTTGATGAAGCACCATGCACGAAGTATTCTCTTTGGTAGTCTGTTAGCAGTAGTTGTCAATACCTCTTTCACGGCCCTTGTAGCTAAGATTTTTGGCATGGACTTTTTCCTAGCCATTTCTCTCTTTCCTAAGTCAGTAACAACCGCTATGGCAGTGGGAATTACAGAAAAATTGCAAGGTTTGACGACTGTGACCTTGGTGGTAGTAGTGGCGACTGGGATTTTAACCAGTGTCATCGGACCAACCCTTTTGAAGTGGTTGAAAATTGACGATCCAGTAGCTGTTGGTCTTTCCCTTGGAGGAACAGGCCATGCAGTCGGAACAGGCACAGCCTTTCGATACGGCTCTGTAGCAGGAGCTATGGGTGGTTTGGCTATCGGTGTCACAGGTATTCTCTATGTCTTTGTCAGTCCTATTGTAGCCAGTTTGATATTGAGTTAATACTCTTCGAAAATCTCTTCAAACCGCGTCAACTTCCATCTGCAACCTCAAAACAGTATTTTGAGCTGACTTCGTCAGTTCTATCCACAACCTCAAAACAGTGTTTTGAGCAACCTGCGGCTAGTTTCCTAGTTTGTTCTTTGATTTTCATTGAGTATAAAAAGCAAGGAATTCGGGTTCCTTGCTTTTTAAAATCGTATGTTATAGACTATTACTTTTCTTTGCTTAAATGAATGACTTGGTCATAGTGTTTTAAGTCTTCTTCCGTGTAGTGGTGAATGACTTCAATGACTGTCTGAGGTAGGGAGAAGAGCAAGTCACTGATCTTTCTGCTATTTTCCGAGTCAAGATTGGCCTTAATCTCGTCTGCTAGGATGAGTTGGCTATTATGGTAGAGAGCGCGAGCGATTTCTAGGCGTTGTTTCTCGCCACCAGACAGACTATCATTGCTGAGCGTTCTATTTTTCAAATGATCTAATCCCGTTTTTTTGAGGATGTAAGTTAAACGTTCCTCCTTTTTATCCAGTCCCAGAAGGATATTGTCTTCCAGAGATAGCGTGTCAAAGTAATGGCTATCTTGGAGAATATAGGAACTAATACTTGTGATTTCTTGACGTGACAGGTTCTGACCAGCAAAGCTAATCTGTCCACTTGTCGGTGTCTCTTCTCCATGAATGATATTGAGCAGGGTTGTCTTTCCAGAGCCACTTTCCCCGATAATGGCGATTTTTTCTCCTTGCTTGATGTGTATGGAAATCGGAGACAGGAGGATATTCCCATCTTTTTCTAGGGAGATGCTGTTAAGCTGGATAGGGAAAATGTTTTCTATGCTTCTAGGCGAGATGGAGTCAGACTGACCCAAAAGTTTTTGGTATTTGTTGAGAAGAGTTCGAGTCGCTTTTCGGGTGTTGGTAAAATAAGCCAACTCTTGGAATTGATAGCCGATATTATGGGAAACTAGATAGATGGCCACAAAACTCGCCGCGTCTAAATAATTATAGTAGGTCATAAAGCCACCGATGACGATTGGTGTGACAGAACAAAAGGCATCGATGCTATTGATAAAGAGACTGTTTAAAGTTCGTTGTTTTTCATAGTTGATTTCGGCATCTAGACTGGTTTGTAATTGCTTTTGATAACGAGAAAAAAAGTAGTCTTGCCCCTGATAATGGCGAATTTGTTGGCTACCACCAATAAAATTTGTCAAGCTTGCTAAGTAGCTCTGGTTAACAGTGGACCGCTTTTCAGAAAGTGAATCCAAACGCTTGGATCCAATAGCACTGCAGAGTACAGGAAAGGAGTAGAAGAGGATGAAAATCAAACCCAAGTAAAAATTGGTCCATAGGGCATAGAGAATGGACACAGTTGTGAAGCCAAGAGAAGAAATGATGATGACCGTTGGCTCAATATAGCTTTCTTCTAGTTGCTTGACGTCGTTTTCTAGGTCAGACAAAATATCCTTTTCATCAATCTCATAACTGTTTAAAAATCGCTTGAAAATAGCACTCTTGATTCCATATTTGAAGTCAGTAATCAAACGGGCGTAGTAATAGCGTTTCCCAGCCAAACCTAGTAAGAGGATGAGATTACCAAGGATTCCTAGAATCAATACTTTCCAAAGAATGCCTAGCTCTTGATTGGTAAAACTAGCAACAATATTTTGAACAAGGGCTGGTGTGATAATCGCTTCCAGCCAAGTAATGGCAATAGAAAAGAAGTAAAGTACGAGGTGTTTCTTAGTAGCAAATCTTCTCAGCATAAAGACTTGACCTCCTTATCGATATACATGTAATTAGTTTTAAAGTCATTATACTCCTTTATCTCAAATACTTCATATAAAAATATAAATTTTGTGGATATACAATTAAATGACAATGTCGTAATGTAACAGATTGAAACAAAAAGCGAACAAAACAAAATTCGTTGTTTCGATTCGCTTTTTGTATTATTATCTAGATTTGTCTTGCAGTTCTGATAACATTTAGTCTGAGCATGTACACTAATAGCTGATGGAATAAAATGTATACTTTAGATTATTTCCAAGCGCCACTGGCATCTACATAGTAACCATCAGGTGTGTAGGTATTGTGAAGCATCTTACCTGATGAAGCAAGGTAGTACCACTGACCTCCATCTTTTACCCAACCAGTCGCCATAGCCCCTGAATCTTTTAGGTAATACCAAGAGCCGTTATCTTTCATCCAGCCTGTTGCCATGGAACCTGAGTTGTTTAGGTAATACCAAGTGCCACTATCTTTTACCCAGCCTGTCGCCATAGCCCCTGAATCTTTTAGGTAATACCAAGAGCCATTATCATATAGCCAATCGCTAGCAATCATAGCACCTGATGATTTAAAGGCATACCAGTTGCTACCTTGATAGAGCCAAGTTTGATTGAACATGATCCCCTTATCATTCATAAAGTACCAAGTTCCCTTGTCCTTAACCCAAGCATTTTGAACTAATTGTCCTTGTTTTTGATAGTACCACTTTTCACTGTAATTCTTTTTTAGCCAGCTTTCTGCTTTTACAATCGGATAAAGTATTTTGAAGGCTCCTGCCCCCCTGTAGGAATGACTGATAACTCCTGGTTTTTGAAGTTTCAATTCTTCATAGTCGTCTGCCCAAGCAAATACTTTTTGACCATTGACAGTCTCTGGTAAGGTAGCAGTGTAGGTCTTGGTTTGATAGTCCCATTTTGCATCAAGGTAGGTGTGTTGATCATTTGATTCGTCAATACGGAAGTAACCACTCTTTCCACCGTCATTATATACATCATCTACTACTTTAGTGGACCAGATCTTTACTTCATTTCCGCTCTTGGCTTCTACCTTGATATCTCCTCTATAGCCATAAGGTACATAGAAATTCAGGTAACGCCCCGCTGTACCGACCATAGACTTGTCCTTTTCTTGACCTAGGAAATTGACTGTCTGATTTTGACCATTGAGACTAACCGTCCACTCAATTTTCTCAGTTTTTGGCAAATCCAAGACTTTGATATCTACTTCATGGCCATTATTAAATCGAAGAATTTTGCCATCTTGATACTTAACGCCACCCTTAATAACCCATTCTTCTTCCAATTCGAAGGCCTGACCTGAATGAGGGAAAGCCAGTAAAGCTAGACCAGCTAAAGACAAACGAAATAATGTGATTTTTTTTGATACTTTCATTTTCTTAACTCCTTATTTTTGAAATAAAACAAATTGATTGTTTTCTGGATAAACTGATACATGTTGCTCCTTATTACTGCTTGATGCAGCTTCAAGGACTAGAGGATAAGAGTATTGATACAGTTCCTCTAAAGTGATTTTTCCGTTAGTATTGGAAATGATTTTATTTTGAAGTGAATCCCAACCTGAAAATACCGTTTTATCGCTACCAATAGATATTGTACCGACAAGTAAAGGTGCTTCACATCGCTTTTGCTAGAAGATTCAAATAGTTCTTGCATATTTGCAATAATCTCAGCTTTTGTTTTATCAGAGAAATGAACAACTTCGCTAAAGTTTTGCTTACTAAAAACCTTTTACATAGTATTAACATCTTCTAATAGGTACTGTTCTTGTTGATGTTTCACCTGTTTTAGTGTAAGGACTGCCAGAATGTTTATATCACCAACGGCCATTCGATTGAAACCAACTGCCATTGGAGTGACTATAAGCCTAGGGAGAGATAGATTCTTGAGCAGAAACTGGATTATTTACTGGTAGTGTTGCCACTAGACTCAATAAAGCAACTGATGACAATAAAATTTTTTTCATAATCATATTGTCCTTTCTGTGTTATGTTTGATATAATCATATCACAAATAAAAAAACAGTTTTTATTTTTTGCAGAAATGGAAGAGGAATAGTATGGAAAATTTTGGAGCAGTTTTAAAGGATATCCGTATTTCAAAAAATTTTCGTCTTAAAGATTTGGCTTGTGATAAGATTAGTGAGTCAACTATTTCTCGTTTCGAAAATGGGATTACAAAATTATCTATTGATCATTTTTATATTTTGTTAAATCGCCTGGGGATATCATTTTCGGAATTTGAAGAATTAGTTCATTGCTATTATTCCAAAAAAGAATGCTTTTTTGAAGAACTAGAACATGCTGTAAACTCTTCAGATATCATTTTGTTACAAGAACTAATAAAGAAAATAGAGCTAAAACAAAAGCAGGAAAAAAGTTTATGCAATTTTCACATAAAATTGATTGCTGAACAACAGATTAATCGCCTTGCAAACCTTCCTTACAATGCATCTAAATGTAATGAGCTAATCAAGTATTTGCTTTCTGTAGATAATTGGATGGAGTATGAACTGAAAATTTTCTATAATTCAGTGTTTTTTATGAATACTAAGACCATAAGCTTACTATATAGAGTAGTAATCAAGAAAACACGACATTTTTTAAAAACAGATATGGGAACACATAGAGTAATTCCTTTATATTTATTTAATTTAGAATTATTATTAAAAAATAATTTATTAGATAGCGCTCAATTTTTTATAGATGATTTAGACAATTTACTGACTAGACAAGGATATTATTTTGAAAAGAATTATTTACTTTTTTTAAAAGGTATTTATCTCATAAAAATGAATCAAGTAGAGTTAGGTAAAAAAGAATGTTCCAAAGCTATGAAAATATGTAAGGAATATAATGATAGTGTCACAATAGAGAAATTAAACAAGATCTTTAAATCAGATTTTGTTATTTAATTGGTTAGAAGAATTTGTCTGTAAGATAAAGTTAGACAGAAAATGAGATAAAATAAAAAGGATAGCCTCTCTGCGGTGAGATGTTATCCTTTTTGATTGTGAAACTATTGCAAATTAACCTTGTTTCTCAAGATGTGATAAGTTCCTAGATAGTAGATGGCTATAAGAATAACTTCTTCCAGAATAGTCATGATAATGCCCATCTGGAATTGATCAGCTCCTCCAGAGGTTGATGGGAAGTAGAAACCAGGGTTAGAACGATAGAAGAGTTCAATAAAGCCAACGACGATTTGGATACCAATGTAGGCTACAATTGACAGTGCAGTACGATATTCATTGAAAAGCTGTCCAATGGAAATAGCCAAGTAGATGCAGAGGATTCCAGAAATGGTATTTAGTAGGAAGGATATCCCCATAAGAGAGAGTTGAGGAAGGTGTGTTCCTATAAATGGAATCAAGTCAGAAGTTGCAAACCAATTTGGAGCCGTTAGAGTCAGAACAATAAAAGCACTTAGAGCTAGTACAGCAGTGCTAATCACAGACCAGATAAAGGCACCAACTAGTTTGGCTGTGATGATATGGTGTTCAGAAACTGGCAAGGTTAAAGTCAGATAGCCTTGTCGATCATAGACACTTCCTTTGAATCGTTTAATAATCAAGAAGATAGTTGAAATCGCAAGTGTAATCATCAAACCACCAAAGACAGTAGCTAGAAAAACAAGTAGAACAGATAGATTTTTTTCAGGTAGTTTGATTAAGGATTGTGCTTGTATCCCGATAAGGGCAGAAAGGAAGAGCACGGCAGCGTAGAGGGCTAAATACCACTTGTTGACATTTTTAAATTCGTAGCGGACTAAATTCCAAAACATAATAATCTCCTTTGCTTAGGCCTTAAATTCCTGACGGAAGAGTTGGTCGATGGATTCACCTGACTCGTAGCGAATATCATCTACATTACCTTGGCGGACGACTTTTCCATCTTTTAGGAAGACAATTTCATCCAAGATTGGCTCGATATCAGAAATCAAGTGGGTAGAAATCAAAACGGTAGAAGTTGGGGAGTAGTTGTTGATAATGGTATTGAGGATATAATCACGAGCAGCAGGGTCTACCCCACCAATGGGTTCGTCCAGAACGTAGAGGCGGGCATCACGGCTCATAACCAAAATCAGTTGTACCTTTTCCTTGTTTCCTTTTGATAATTTCTTGAGACGACTATTTTCATCAATGCTTAGGTCTGCAAGCAGATGATGGGCGCGTTCCAGATTGAAATCTTTATAGAAAGTCTTGAAGTAGGTTAGGGCTTCTTTGACCTTCATTTGCTCATTGAGATAGGTCGTATCAGGCAAATAAGCTACGATGGCCTTGGTTGCTGGGCTTGGGTCCATGTCGTTGATGAGGACACGTCCTTGATCTGGTTGTAAGAGGCCATTGATTAGTTTAATCAGGGTTGTTTTTCCTGAGCCGTTTGGCCCAAGGAGACCAACAATTTTTCCAGCTGGGATGTCAAGAGAAACATTTTCAAGGGCTGGGGTTGCTCCATAAGATTTGGATACATTTTCAAATGCTAGTAATGACATAGGCTTAAACTCCTTTAATATAATCGCCGACTACGCCTGGTAGTTCTTCTTTTTCATAGCCAAAATGGGTCATGGAGGAAACGAAGTGTTCCAATTCTTCTTCTGATAGTTGTTTGCGCGATTGGGCGATCAGCTCCTTATCCTCAGTTACAAACCGTCCAGTTGTGCGCTTGCTGTAGACAAATCCTTCTCGTTCGAGGTCTGACAAGGCCCTTTGGATGGTGTTGGGATTGACACCAGCCTCGCTCGCTAGTTCCCTCACGGTTGGAAGTTGTTGATTGGGTTCCAGTGTATGGGAAACAATCTGAAGCTTGATTTTCTCCATAATCTGTAAATAAATGGGTTTTTTATTGTCAAATGTCCAGGACATCTTGTTCTCCTTTCTGTCATCTCTTTGTCTTAATTAAATAATACAACAAAACAAAAAACTTGTCAAGCAAAAAGAAGAATTGTTTTGGGAATCGTTTAAAAAATGGTATAATTAAAAGAAAACGATAAGGAGGGAAAGGATGCGTTGTCCAAAATGTGGGGCTACCAAGTCAAGTGTTATCGATAGTCGCCAAGCAGAAGAAGGGAACACCATTCGTAGAAGACGTGAGTGCGATGAATGCCAACACCGTTTTACAACCTATGAACGGGTAGAAGAAAGAACCTTAGTTGTTGTTAAAAAAGATGGCACACGGGAACAATTCTCCAGAGATAAAATCTTTAATGGGATTATCCGCTCAGCCCAGAAACGTCCTGTGTCAAGTGATGAAATCAACATGGTAGTCAATCGTATCGAACAGAAACTCCGTGGTCGAAATGAAAATGAAATTCAAAGTGAGGACATTGGTTCACTCGTCATGGAGGAGTTGGCTGAATTGGATGAGATTACCTATGTTCGTTTTGCTAGTGTCTATCGTAGTTTTAAGGATGTCAGTGAGTTAGAGAGTCTGCTCCAACAAATCACCCAGTCCTCTAAAAAGAAAAAGGAAAGATAAATGAAGCCAATTGACCGTTTTTCTTATCTAAAGAATAATCGGGTGTCGCAAGATACCTCATCTCTGGTACAGTGCTACCTCCCGATTATCGGTCAGGAGGCACTGAGCCTTTATCTTTATACCATCAGTTTTTGGGATAATGGCAGAAAGGAATACCTCTTTTCAAGCATTCTCAATCATCTCAACTTTGGAATGGACAGACTTTTAAAATCCTTGAAAATCCTATCTGCTTTCAATCTTTTGACCCTCTATCAAAAGGGGAACGTTTATCAGCTAGCTATCCATGCTCCTCTCTCGAGTCAGGACTTCTTAGAACATCCTGTTTATCGCAGGCTTTTGGAGAAAAAGATTGGCGATGCAGCTGTGGAGGATTTGAAAGTTGAAAGTGTTGATGGAGACGAAATACCTGTCTCACTCAATCAAGTCTTTCCAGACTTGGCAGAACTAGGTAGTCAAGAAGACCTTGGTATCAGGAAGAAAGTGGCCAACGATTTTGACTTGGACCATTTTCGTCAGCTCATGGCTCGAGATGGGCTTCGTTTTGCGGATGAGCAGTCAGATGTTTTGAACCTGTTTGCCATTGCTGAGGAGAAGAAATGGACTTGGTTTGAGACCTATCAATTGGCCAAGTCAACAGCTGTTTCCCAAGTCATTTCAACCAAACGCATGCGGGAAAAAATCGCTCAAAAACCAGTTTCCTCTGACTTTAGTCCTAAGGAAACGACCATTATCAAAGAAGCAAAAAGCAAAACTGCCCTACAGTTTTTGGCAGAAATCAAGCAGACACGCAAGGGAACCATTACCCAAACAGAAAGAGAACTTTTGCAACAGATGACTGGCTTGGGCTTGCTGGACGAAGTCATCAATATCATTCTCTTATTGACCTTTAATAAGGTAGATTCGGCAAACATCAATGAGAAATATGCCATGAAGGTGGCCAATGACTATGCCTATCAAAAGATTCATTCGGCAGAAGAGGCAGTCTTGCGCATTCGTGAGCGAGGACAGAAGAGTCAGGCTCAAAAAAGCAGTAAACCTAGTCCTATCAAGTCCAATGTACCCAAGTGGAGCAATCCAGATTATAAGAATGAAACCAGCGAGGAAACTCGTCTGGAACTAGAACGTAAGAAACAAGAACTATTAGCTCGATTAGAAAAAGGAGGAGATTAGATGGAAAGTGTCGGAGACGTACTCAAACGTCAACCTAGCCGTTTTCATTATCAAGATTTGGTCCAGAAAATCATGAAGGACCCTGATGTTGCGGCCTTTATCCAGCAAGAATCCCTCAATCAGGACGAGTTGAGCCGTAGTATTTCCAAGTTTAACCAATACATCACTGAGAGAGATAAATTCCTCCGTGGGGATACGGATTATATTGCCAAAGGTTACAAGCCGATTTTGGTTATGAATCATGGCTATGCGGATGTTTCTTACGAAGAAACTCCTGAGCTAATCGCGGCTGAAAAAGAAGCGGCTATTAAGAATCGTCTCAAGTTAATCAATCTACCAGCCAGTCTCAAGAAAGCTAGTTTGGCTCAAGTTGATTTGGATGATTTGGGACGCTTGCCAGTTTTTGAAAAGCTATTAGCCTTCGTGGAGCAATATCCAGCTATTCGAAAAGGTCTTTACTTGTATGGAGACTTTGGTGTGGGCAAAAGTTTCATGGTGGCTGCCCTAGCCCATGATTTATCAGAAAAACGTGGTGTTTCCTCCACTCTCCTCCACTATCCTAGCTTTGTCATTGATGTTAAAAATGCTATCGGTGATGGTAATGTCAAGACCTTGGTGGATGAGATTAAGCTTTCTGAAGTCCTGATTTTAGATGACATTGGTGCCGAGCAATCAACACCTTGGGTGCGTGATGAAATCCTGCAGGTCATTCTCCAATATCGGATGCAGGAAAATTTACCGACCTTTTTCACCTCCAACTTTAACTTTGAAGATTTGGAGCTGCATTTCGCTAAAGGGAAGCATGGAAATGACGAAACCTGGGAAGCCAGACGCGTCATGGAACGCATCCGTTATTTGGCTGAGGAGACTCGTTTAGAAGGAGTAAACCGTAGATGACAGAAACAATCAAATTAATGAAGGCTCACACTTCAGTGCGCAGGTTTAAAGAGCAAGCCCTTTCTCAGGAAGACTTGACTGAAATCCTGACAGCAGCCCAAATGGCCTCGTCTTGGAAGAATTTCCAATCCTACTCTGTGATTGTAGTGCGAAGTCAAGAAAAGAAAGATGCCTTGTATGGATTGGTGCCTCAAGAAGCCATTCGCCAGTCAGCTGTTTTCCTTCTCTTTGTCGGAGATTTGAACCGAGCGGAAAAGGGAGCCCAGCTTCATACTGATACTTTCCAACCTCAAGGTGTAGAAGGTCTCTTGATTAGTTCGGTCGATGCAGCTCTTGCTGGACAAAATGCCCTGCTGGCAGCTGAAAGCTTGGGCTATGGTGGTGTCATTATTGGCTTGGTTCGATACAAGTCCGAAGAAGTGGCAGAGCTCTTTAACCTACCTGACTACACCTATCCTGTCTTTGGGATGGCACTGGGTGTGCCAAATCAACATCATGATGTGAAACCAAGACTGCCACTAGAGAATGTTATCTTTGAGGAAGAATACCAAGAACAGTCAACTGATGCAATCCAAGCGTATGACCGTGTACAGGCGGACTATGCTGGGGCTCGTGCAACCACAAGCTGGAGTCAGCGTCTAGCAGAACAGTTTGGTCAAGCTGAACCAAGCTCAACTAGAAAAAATCTTGAACAGAAGAAGTTATTGTAGAAAGTGAGAAATTATGGCCCTACCAACTATTGCCATTGTAGGACGTCCCAATGTTGGGAAATCAACCCTATTTAATCGGATCGCTGGTGAGCGAATCTCCATTGTAGAAGATGTCGAAGGAGTGACACGTGACCGTATCTATGCAACGGGTGAGTGGCTCAATCGTTCCTTTAGCATGATTGACACAGGAGGAATTGATGATGTCGATGCTCCTTTCATGGAACAAATCAAGCACCAGGCAGAAATTGCCATGGAAGAAGCCGATGTTATCGTTTTTGTCGTGTCTGGTAAGGAAGGAATTACCGATGCAGACGAATACGTAGCCCGCAAACTTTATAAGACCCACAAACCAGTTATCCTCGCAGTCAACAAGGTGGACAACCCTGAGATGCGAAATGATATCTATGATTTCTATGCCCTCGGTTTGGGTGAACCATTGCCTATCTCATCTGTCCATGGTATCGGAACAGGGGATGTGCTAGATGCCATCGTAGAAAATCTTCCAAATGAATATGAGGAAGAAAATCCAGATGTCATTAAGTTTAGCCTGATTGGTCGTCCAAACGTTGGTAAATCAAGCTTGATCAATGCTATCTTGGGCGAAGACCGCGTTATTGCCAGTCCAGTTGCTGGAACAACTCGTGACGCCATTGATACCCACTTTACAGATACAGATGGTCAAGAGTTTACAATGATTGATACGGCTGGTATGCGTAAGTCTGGTAAGGTTTATGAAAATACTGAGAAATACTCTGTCATGCGTGCCATGCGTGCTATTGACCGTTCAGATGTGGTCTTGATGGTCATCAATGCGGAAGAAGGCATTCGTGAATATGACAAGCGTATCGCAGGATTTGCTCATGAAGCTGGTAAAGGGATGATTATCGTGGTCAACAAGTGGGATACGCTTGAAAAAGACAACCATACTATGAAAAACTGGGAAGAAGATATCCGTGAGCAGTTCCAATACCTGCCTTACGCACCGATTATCTTTGTATCAGCTTTGACCAAGCAACGTCTCCACAAATTGCCTGAGATGATCAAGCAAATCAGCGAAAGTCAAAACACACGTATTCCATCAGCTGTCTTGAACGATGTCATTATGGATGCTATTGCCATCAACCCAACACCGACAGATAAAGGAAAACGCCTTAAGATTTTCTATGCGACCCAAGTGGCAACCAAACCACCAACCTTTGTCATCTTTGTCAACGAAGAAGAACTCATGCACTTTTCTTACCTGCGTTTCTTGGAAAATCAAATCCGCAAGGCCTTCGTCTTTGAAGGGACACCGATTCACCTGATTGCAAGAAAACGGAAGTAAACCTTACTTATTTTCCAAAAAGAATAACTTAAAGAACCTGAGAACTATTTTGTCTCAGGTTTCTTCTGTTTATCTTATCTTATCTTGATTCTCAGAATAGGTTTGAAATGAAAAAGAATGGTGATAAATCAACATTCTTTTCATGCTCACTCAGAAAGAAATAATGTATTTTGTATTTTTAGCTACCAAAGATATACTCTTCCAATAATTAGCTGCATATTTTCGCATTATCAGAAAGTATAGTTTTCATATTTTTTGATCTGAAAATCATATTAGTAGTCATCTAAAGATAAATTATTTCTATCTGTGATTATCTTTTGAATTTGTAATTTTTTAAAATCATTTTGCCGTAGACTCCAGTTATAATAAGACTGCTTCATAAGTTCATCGAAAATTATACGATTAGCATAATCATTGTTACCTAATTGGCTCAATTCATAATTTTTAAATCTTTGTAAAATTTGTTTAGCAGTTCGATTATTTATTTTTAGTCTGTGAAATTCAGGGTAATAAAGAAAATCATTTAAAATATAAAAATATTTGGCATCTTCTAATAAACTTTTTGTATGCGTTTGGTAATTTTCACAAAAATTCAATATCAATTTGAATAAATAATTTAAGACAACCTTATATCTTTTTCCATATCCAATTATATAATAACCAATAGCACAAAGTGTATAGTAATCTTCTGAATTTTCATCTAGTAGTTGACATAAAAATTGTGAACTCAATTTCTTATCAAAATATTTTAAATATACAATTAGATCAGAAATATTATTGATTCTATTTGAGTTATTCTTCAATATACGATAGATATTTTCAAATATCCTATTTTCAATATTTAATAAATAATTTTCACTATTTGTTATAAAGTTTTCATTTTGATTATTGATTGTTTTTCTTAATTTAGATATCGAAGCCCTGAATTTTATTAAAGTACTAATATAGTACTTTGTAGTGTCGGAATCAGGATGGATTGAATAGATATTATTTATCTGATCAAGAGCAGTATTTATGGTCCGAAGGTATTCATAAAATTTTTTCTTATAGTTAATCGTTTCTTGATTAATAAAAATTGGTTCATAAATTTCTAAAGAGATAGTCTTTAAAAAGTATAGAACAACTCTTCGTTTAGAACTAGGTGTTTCGCTTATAATATTCCTTATTGCATCATATAGATTGATCCAAGCATATCCTTTAATAATTATCTTCGCTTTAGAAATACTGTATTTCTCGGAGTTGTTAGTGAGAAGTTGTCGATATTTCTCAATTGCATTAGTATTATTTGATAATTTTAAAATTTTGAGTTCTCTAATATTATTAAAAGTATTCAGAATGTGCTTTAATTGTATAATGGACGAATCAGCCAATGAGAAAGGCTGCTTTTTAATTTGATGTTTTTCAAGATTGAGTTTTAAATTGAAATTAGAAAGCTCCTTAGAAATTTCTTGCTCAATAATCTCGAGTATTTCATACTTTGATGAGAAAACATAATAATCATCAATGAATCGATAAACTTTATAATCTTTATTTAAGATGATGTTTTGCCGATTTAAGTTCTTCTCAATATTATAATCACAGTGCGTTAAAATAATATCAGCAATTATTCTATTTATTTCTGGTCCAATTATAATACCATTGGTTTGGTTATCATTGCTTTTTTGTTGTACTATGTCTGATTGAGCTGCAAAAGTATTCTTTAAATGAGGATTCGAGTATTCCTTACCTATGTGTTTATCTCCAACTATCCCCCATGTAATTGAATGAGTATATATACTTCCAAAAAAGTTTTGAATATCAAGTTTAGAAAAAAATCGATATCGTAAACTATCTCTGTTAAAACTAGGGGAATTCAGAATATTAGATAAACTATGATCCTTATTATATGTGAAATATTTCTTAAAAAAACAGTCCAATTCTTCATTTGTTATAGTACTATTTCCTGTGATGCCAAAATCTTGTTCAATTTTTAACAGTTCTTTTTCTAAAGCCTTTTTTTCTGTATATGTTATTGTGTTTGCTTTTTGAACTTTACGAACATTAAATTTAGATTTTTGAAGAACGTTGATTAGTAAATATTCATATTTCATAATATAAAACAAAAACTTTAACTGTGCAGAAGGATGCATCAACGAGATTGTCCTATAACTACCATTATTTTTAGGGATTTCGTATTGAAGAGGGATGGTATATTTATTATTGAAATCTTTGTCAAATTCTTCACTATCGGTTGGAACCAGACTTATCAATTTTTCTAAATTATTATTTATTGGTAAATTTGAAAAGAAGATTGGAACCTCAGAAGGCAAAACTTCTGTTGTTAAAAACCATTCCTGTTTAAGATATTGTTTGTCCATAATTAAATTATCCTTGATTTTTTCTCCCTTATATTGTACCATATAAAATGTAGGCTTGAGAACACTAAATATTTTAATACTAGTTAAAACAAGATTGAGTTCTCATACACACAAAAAGATTATTTCAAGCTTTTGCTTAAGGTATCATGTACTGTACATTTTATTATGTACTTCACGTTGTATATGGTATCTAGCTTGGTAAGGATATTAAAATCTTTCGCAAAAAGGATTTTTTATCCTTCCTGTGCCTACGATTTTAAGGATATTTCATGAAATTTTGTTCGATTTTTTCAAAAAATAAGGTAGGAGAGCGGCTGGTTTATAAATTAAAAAAAGAGGATTTACGTTCAGAATTAAACGATGTAAATACCGAAATTATAAATAAATTTAGCCTAGTACTCCCAAATAGAAACGCTATTATCAAATCATTAATTCAGTTTTTAAGCCAAGGAAGTATTTACTGTAACCAAGCAGATTTAGATGCTACTGCTCAGAATTTCTATGTGATTAAGGCTGATATTGCGAATTTCTTCCCATCAATTAACAAGCATAGACTTTATAAAAAAATCATTAAATCTTCTATGTTAAAAGATACTAGTCTTGATTTCATTAAATCGTTTATATTTAATAATCATATTTCGGGTGTACCATTAGGTATGCCATTTTCTAGCGCTCTTTCTGAAATATATTTAGAAGATTTTGATGATGCAATAAGGAGGGAGTTTGCTCCAATTTTTTATGTCAGATATGTTGATGATATATTAATAATAAAAAGCTATCCTAAATATATGACTATTGATGATAATAGTGAGAAGAATTTATTATATAGTTTATTGAATCAAATTGGTTTATCAGCTAATAAAAGTAAGACAGAGATATATAAATACACAAAAACTATTAAAACACTGAACTTTGATTATCTTGGATATAATTTTAAAATATCTGATAAAAAGCTACAAATTGACATTTCTAAAAAAAAGTATGACAAAAAAGTATTAAATAGACTTACAAGATATTTTAAATATTATAAATCTTCCTCTCATACTGATGAAGATTTCTGGATTCTTTATTATAGATTAAAAAATTTAATTTATGGTGTAACATCGAGTGGGGAAAAAGGTACTGATCATAAGTTGAAATTTGGAATTGGTTTTAATTATAAGTTTATTAATTCCGACCACAGATTAAAAGATTTATTGAAGGCATTTCATTATTTTAGAACTAAATATTCAAATTATTTTACCTCGGAACAAACCGCACGCCTATTTAGTCTGATTACTGTTGATTCTAGGGTAAATGGAAGAATAATTCTTAACCAATTTTCTGATACCAATGATATTTTACTTTTACTCAAGAAGAGAATAACTTATACTAAGTATTCAACAATAAAGTTAGAAGAAATTGCACAGCAAATTGGATGTCCGTCAATTGTCAGAAGTAACGATAGCTTGTATCGATATAATCTACAAATACAGATAATGAAAAAATTACGAATTCGTTGATTTAACTGAGAGCTCAGGCTCTCTTTTTTATTTCCCTCTTGACTACAAGGTAGTCATTTTCACAATTATTCCTTGTTGGTCTTGTAGGGGAAATAGATATAGAGCTGAATCAGTCATCAAAATTCAATCATTTTCCTAGCTTTTGTAGCCTATTTGTGATGAAAATGCACTTTTTTTGTAAAAATCAAAATGCTATAATTCTTTAAATCAATTTTCCTTTATCAGGGAGATTATTATGAAAAGAAGCAGATTATTTAAAAATAGTTTGTTGGTTCGCTTGCTTGGATTGCTGATAGTCTTTCTCTTCTTGTCAGCATTCACAGCACTTAAAAAACCTGAGTAAGGGATTTATGACCAGGCTCACTATCTTACTGAGTCGACGATTGCAAGAAGCGTCCCCTGCCTTTGATGGACAAAAATTTAGCTTGTTGCTAGAAAAAACTTGGGAAATTTGGAGTTTAACCAGCGTCCAGAACTCTTGTCTAAAAGTATCAAAGATTGCCTTCCCCTATCTTATCAGGACTCTATCAAGGTTTATGAAAATACCGAGAAGTACTCTGTCATGCGTGCCATGCGTGCTATTGACCGTTCGGATGTGGTTTTGATGGTCATCAATGCGGAAGAAGGCATTCGTGAATATGACAAGCGTATCGCAGGATTTGCTCATGAAGCTGGTAAAGGGATGATTATCGTGGTCAACAAGTGGGATACGCTTGAAAAAGACAACCATACTATGAAAAACTGGGAAGAAGATATCCGTGAGCAGTTCCAATACCTGCCTTACGCACCGATTATCTTTGTATCAGCTTTGACCAAGCAACGTCTCCACAAATTGCCTGAGATGATCAAGCAAATCAGCGAAAGTCAAAACACACGTATTCCATCAGCTGTCTTGAACGATGTCATTATGGATGCTATTGCCATCAACCCAACACCGACAGATAAAGGAAAACGCCTTAAGATTTTCTATGCGACCCAAGTGGCAACCAAACCACCAACCTTTGTCATCTTTGTCAACGAAGAAGAACTCATGCACTTTTCTTACCTGCGTTTCTTGGAAAATCAAATCCGCAAGGCCTTTGTCTTTGAAGGGACACCGATTCATCTCATCGCAAGAAAACGTAAATAAAAAAGTAGAATCTGGAATGACATTTCCAGATTTTTTTGATAGAATGAAATTGAAGAAAACGCTATCAAAGAGGAGGTGTTGATGAAACATTTGTTTAAATTCTTACTTTTAGCACCTTTATTTTACTTTTATGACTGGATTGAAAAGGCCAACAGAAATAGTAAGTTTTTTCCAATTTTATATTATTTTTACTGGTTTTATATCCCCCTCCATGCTATTTTTAGCCTTGCTTGGACAGTTTTTTCAGTTCTGTTTTTCAATATCGTCTTGAGAAATTTGACAGATATAAAGTTATGGGGTATTTGGCTATTATTACTACTTATTGCTTTTGCTAGTGACTGGTTAGACTATATCTTTTTCAAAAAAATGTTTCGCTTGAGACGAGAACTAGGGAAGTCTAAAGGCGGAAGGCATTGATTTATACTCAATGAAAATCAAAGATCAAACTAGGAAACTAGCCGCAGGTTGCTCAAAGCACTGCTTTGAGGTTGTGGATAGAACTGACGAAGTTAGCTCAAAACACTGTTTTGAGGTTGTGGATAGAACTGACGGAGTCAGTAACATATATACAGCAAGGCGACGTTGACGTGGTTTGAAGAGATTTTCGAAGAGTATTATATCGGTTTTTATTTATAGGAGGTTGCTTATGGCACATCTAAAATCATTTATTACACGCTATTCTAAGGTCTATATTGGTTTAGTTCTGTTGATCTGGATTGCTTTCTTCTTTCTTCCTTGGGGCAGCCAGATTCTGGGGGGAAAGATTGACCTCTTCAGCATACAGAAAGTCTTGCTAGTTTTTGGTATTCTGTCTATTTTGATGGCCTTGCTGTCCAAGAAAGTCAGTCTCTTTGTTTTTGGATTGATCTGCTGTTTTTCTCTTTGGATTAATCTATTTATCCTATTTGCGATTTTGCCGATTTTTGGCAATTAAAGTATCATAAAAGTCAGAGAGGTTAGCTTGGAAACTAGCCTCTTTTTCCTTTTCAAAATGGGGATTCTTCCTTGAAAATAATCAGTAATTGTGCTAAAATTAAAAGAACATTCTAAAATATTCGGAATTTAAAGTAAGGAAAAACATGGCTAATATTTTAAAAACAATTATCGAAAATGATAAAGGAGAAATCCGTCGTCTGGAAAAGATGGCTGACAAGGTTTTCAAATACGAAGACCAAATGGCTGCTTTGACTGACGACCAACTAAAAGCAAAAACAGTTGAATTTAAAGAACGTTATCAAAATGGAGAATCACTGGATTCATTGCTTTATGAAGCATTTGCGGTTGTCCGTGAGGGTGCCAAACGTGTCCTAGGCCTCTTCCCATATAAGGTTCAGGTTATGGGGGGAATTGTTCTTCACCATGGTGACGTGCCAGAGATGCGTACAGGGGAAGGGAAAACCTTGACTGCGACCATGCCAGTCTACCTCAATGCCCTTTCAGGTAAAGGGGTCCACGTAGTTACGGTCAATGAATACCTATCAGAACGTGATGCGACTGAGATGGGTGAATTGTACTCATGGCTTGGCTTGTCAGTAGGGATTAACTTGGCTGCCAAATCTCCAATGGAGAAAAAAGAAGCCTATGAGTGTGACATTACCTACTCAACTAACTCAGAAATCGGATTTGACTATCTTCGTGACAACATGGTCGTTCGCGCTGAAAACATGGTACAACGTCCGCTTAACTATGCTTTGGTCGATGAGGTTGACTCAATCTTGATTGACGAGGCGCGTACACCTTTGATCGTATCAGGTGCTAACGCAGTTGAAACCAGTCAGCTCTACCACATGGCAGACCACTACGTAAAATCTTTGGACAAAGACGACTACATCATCGATGTGCAGTCTAAGACTATTGGTTTGTCTGATTCAGGGATTGACAAGGCTGAAAGCTACTTCAAACTTGAAAATCTCTATGATATCGAAAACGTAGCTCTGACTCACTTTATCGATAACGCCCTTCGTGCCAACTACATCATGCTTCTCGATATTGACTATGTGGTGAGCGAAGAGCAAGAAATTCTGATCGTCGACCAATTTACAGGTCGTACCATGGAAGGTCGTCGTTATTCTGATGGATTGCACCAAGCCATTGAAGCTAAAGAAGGTGTGCCAATTCAGGATGAAACCAAGACATCTGCTTCAATCACTTACCAAAACCTTTTCCGTATGTACAAGAAATTGTCTGGTATGACGGGTACAGGTAAGACTGAGGAAGAAGAATTCCGAGAAATTTACAACATTCGTGTTATTCCAATCCCAACAAACCGTCCTGTTCAACGTATTGACCATCCAGACTTACTTTTTGCTAGCATTGAAGCTAAGTTTAAAGCGGTTGTTGAAGACGTTAAGGCTCGTTACCAAAAAGGTCAGCCTGTCTTAGTTGGTACAGTAGCGGTTGAAACTAGTGACTACATTTCTAAGAAATTGGTCGCGGCAGGTGTTCCTCACGAAGTCTTGAATGCTAAGAACCACTATAAAGAAGCCCAAATCATCATGAATGCTGGTCAACGTGGTGCTGTTACCATCGCAACCAACATGGCTGGTCGTGGTACTGATATCAAGCTTGGTGAAGGGGTTCGCGAATTAGGTGGACTTTGTGTGATTGGTACAGAACGTCATGAAAGCCGTCGTATCGATAACCAGCTTCGTGGACGTTCAGGTCGTCAAGGAGACCCAGGTGAGTCACAATTCTACCTATCTCTTGAAGATGACTTGATGAAACGTTTTGGTTCTGAACGCTTGAAGGGAATCTTTGAACGTCTCAACATGTCTGAAGAGGCCATTGAGTCTCGTATGTTGACACGTCAGGTTGAAGCAGCACAAAAACGTGTCGAAGGAAATAACTACGATACTCGTAAACAAGTCCTTCAATACGATGACGTCATGCGTGAACAACGTGAGATTATCTACGCTCAACGTTACGACGTCATCACTGCAGATCGTGACTTGGCACCTGAAATTCATTCTATGATCAAACGCACGATTGGTCGTGTCGTTGATGGTCATGCGCGTGCCAAACAAGATGAAAAACTAGAAGCAATTTTGAACTTTGCTAAGTACAACTTGCTTCCAGAAGATTCTATTTCTGTTGAAGACTTGTCAGGCTTGTCTGATAAGGCTATTAAGGAAGAGCTCTTCCAACGTGCCTTGAAGGTTTACGATAGTCAAGTTTCAAAACTACGCGATGAAGAAGCAGTCAAAGAATTCCAAAAAGTTTTGATTCTACGAGTTGTAGATAACAAGTGGACAGATCATATTGATGCCCTCGATCAATTGCGTAACGCGGTTGGACTTCGTGGCTATGCTCAGAACAACCCTGTTGTTGAGTATCAAGCAGAAGGTTTCCGTATGTTTAATGACATGATTGGTTCGATTGAGTTTGATGTGACACGTTTGATGATGAAAGCACAAATTCATGAACAAGAAAGACCACAAGCAGAACACCATATCAGTACAACAGCGACTCGCAATATCGCTGCCCACCAAGCAAATATGCCAGAAGATTTGGATTTGAGCCAGATTGGACGCAATGAACTTTGCCCATGTGGTTCTGGTAAGAAGTTTAAAAACTGTCACGGAAAAAGACAATAAAATGAGATAGTTTAGAGGCGGATACCTTGTGAAAAGTATATTTTTACTTGGTATCCGTTTGCTTTATAAGGAGATGAGTTATGGTATTTACAGCAAAAAGTCCTAAAATTAATATTGAAGAAGTTCGTGCCTTATCAAAATTGGAAGGCCAAGCTTTGGAGAGAAAATCACAGCGCGATCAAGAGCTAGAAGCCATTATACGTGGAGATGACCAGCGGATTCTCTTGGTAATCGGGCCATGCTCATCTGACAATGAAGAAGCTGTCCTTGAGTACGCTAAGCGTTTGGCAGCTCTACAAGAAGAAGTGGCAGACCGTATCTTTATGGTTATGCGCGTTTATACTGCCAAACCTCGTACTAATGGAGATGGATACAAGGGCTTGATTCACCAGCCTAACGCGACAGAAGCGCCTAGCCTCATCAACGGAATCAAAGCTGTTCGCCATCTTCACTATCGTGTCATCACGGAAACAGGTATGACGACAGCTGATGAAATGCTTTATCCTGAAAATCTTCCGCTTGTAGATGATTTGATTTCCTACATGGCAGTTGGTGCCCGTTCAGTTGAAGACCAGCAACACCGCTTTGTGGCCAGTGGGGCAGATTTTGCGACTGGTTTTAAAAATCCAACCTCTGGAAATCTCAATGTTATGTTTAATGGGATTTATGCTGCTCAAAACAAACAAAGTTTCCTTTTCCTAGGAAAAGAAGTGGAAACAACTGGGAACCCGCTTTCGCACGCCATTCTTCGCGGAGCGATTAATGAGTATGGTAAGAATATTCCTAACTACTACTATGATAATTTGATGGATACCATTGCTCAATATGAGAAAATGGGCTTGGAAAATCCATTTATCATTGTGGACACCAATCATGACAACTCTGGCAAGCAATATATGGATCAGATTCGAATTGTCCGCCAGACCTTGATTAATCGTGATTGGAATGAAAAAATCAAGCAGTACGTTCGTGGCTTCATGATTGAATCTTATCTAGAAGACGGCCGTCAAAACGAACCAGAAGTATTTGGCAAGTCGATCACAGACCCTTGCCTTGGCTGGGATAATACGGAAGCCCTTGTCAGAGAAATCTACCAAACGCTAGGAGAATAAGATGGCATTTATTGAAAAAGGTCAAGAAATCGATATTGAAGCAATCAAGGCAGAAACTCAATTATCTGCGGAAGCCTTGCGACTAAAGGAGCGTCGTGATAGAGAATTGGCAGACATTATTTCAGGAGAAGATGACCGTATTCTTTTGGTGATTGGCCCTTGCTCTTCTGATAATGAAGAGGCTGTCTTGGAATATGCCCGCCGTTTATCTGCCTTGCAAAAGAAAGTGGCGGACAAGATTTTCATGGTTATGCGTGTTTATACTGCTAAACCTCGCACCAATGGAGACGGTTATAAAGGTTTGGTACACCAGCCAGATACTTCTAAGGCTCCAAGCTTGATTAACGGCTTGCAGGCTGTGCGCCAGTTGCACTACCGCGTGATTACAGAGACTGGTTTGACAACGGCAGACGAGATGCTTTATCCATCAAATCTGGTCTTGGTGGATGACTTGGTCAGCTATCATGCTGTGGGGGCTCGTTCTGTGGAAGATCAAGAGCACCGATTTGTGGCTTCAGGGATTGATGCACCAGTGGGGATGAAAAATCCAACCTCTGGGAATCTTGGTGTTATGTTTAACGGTATCTATGCCGCCCAAAACAAACAAACCTTCCTCTTTCATGGCCAAGAAGTTGAGACTTCAGGAAATCCCTTGGCCCACGTCATCCTTCGTGGTGCAGTTAATGAATATGGGAAAAATGAGCCTAACTTTTACTATGAAACCTTGCTAAATGCCATTGAACGCTATGAGACCATGGGACTTGAAAATCCTTTTATCCTCATCGACACCAATCATGATAATTCAGGCAAGCAATATATGGAGCAGATTCGAATTGTTCGCCAGACATTGCAAAATCGTGATTGGAACGAGAAGATTAAAAAGACAGTTCGAGGCTTTATGATTGAATCCTACCTAGCAGATGGTCGTCAAAATCAACCAGAGATCTTTGGTTGCTCCATTACCGACCCTTGCCTAGGTTGGGAAAATACAGAGGCCTTGGTAGAAGAGATTTATGCTACCTTGACAAAATAAGTGAAAAGGATGGAGTTGGGGAATCTCAACTCCTTTTGATGAGAATGATAGTTGGACATGGAATTGACATAGAAGAATTAGCTTCGATAGAAAGCGCAGTTACACGACATGAAGGTTTTGCCAAGCGCGTGCTGACCGCTAAGGAAATGGAGCGCTTTACCAGTCTCAAAGGGCGCAGGCAGATTGAATATTTGGCTGGTCGCTGGTCCGCTAAAGAAGCCTTTTCTAAGGCAATGGGAACTGGCATTGGAAAGCTTGGTTTCCAAGATTTGGAAGTCTTGAATAATGAACGCGGGGCGCCTTATTTTAGTCAGTCACCATTTTCAGGAAAGATTTGGCTGTCTATCAGCCACACCGATCAGTTTGTGACAGCCAGTGTCATTTTGGAGGAAAATCATGAAAGCTAGTCCGCATAGACCAACCAAGGCTCTGATTCATCTGGGAGCTATTCGACAAAATATTCAGCAAATGGGGGCTCATATCCCTGAAGGAACGCTCAAATTTGCAGTAGTCAAGGCTAATGCCTATGGGCATGGGGCTGTTGCTGTTGCGACGGCGATTCAAGATGATGTTGATGGTTTTTGCGTTTCCAATATTGATGAAGCCATTGAACTCAGACAGGCTGGACTCAGCAAGAAAATCCTTATTTTAGGAGTTTCTGACATCGAAGCAGTTGCTCTTGCTAAAGAATACGACATCACCTTGACAGTGGCTGGATTGGAGTGGATTCAAGCACTCTTAGATAAGGAAGCGGACTTAACTGGATTGACAGTCCACCTCAAGATTGATTCAGGAATGGGACGGATTGGTTTTAGAGAGGTTAGTGAAGCTGAGCAGGCTCAAGACTTGCTCAGACAACATGGTGCTCGTGTTGAAGGGATTTTTACCCACTTTGCTACTGCAGACGAGGAATCAGATGACTACTTTAATATCCAGTTAGAACGGTTTAAAACTATTTTGGCTAGTATGAAGGAAGTCCCAGAGCTGATCCATGCCAGCAATTCGGCAACGACTCTTTGGCATGCAGAGACTATTTTCAATGCGGTTCGTATGGGAGATGCTATGTATGGTCTCAATCCAAGTGGAGATGTTTTGGACTTGCCCTATGACCTGACTCCAGCCTTGACCTTGGAATCTGCTCTGGTTCATGTCAAGACAGTCCCAGCTGGAGCTTGTATGGGCTATGGAGCGACCTATCAGGCAGATAGTGAGCAAGTCATCGCGACGGTGCCAATCGGCTATGCAGATGGATGGACACGAGACATGCAGAATTTTTCTGTATTGGTAGATGGACAATCTTGCCCAATCGTTGGACGAGTATCTATGGACCAGATTACCATTCGTCTGCCTAAGGTTTATCCGCTGGGAACCAAAGTAACCTTGATTGGTTCTAACGGGGGCAAGGAAATCACAGCAACTCAGGTAGCGACTTACCGTGGAACCATTAACTACGAGGTGGTTTGTCTTCTCAGCGACCGCATTCCGAGAGAATATTATTAGAAAAGAAAGGAGTGGAGCATGAATCTACATCAACCCTTGCATGTCTTACCTGGTGTGGGACCAAAGTCAGCAGAAAAATACGCCAAACTAGGAATTGAAAACTTGCAAGATCTCTTGCTCTACTTTCCTTTCCGTTATGAAGATTTCAAGACCAAGCAAGTATTGGAAATAGAAGCCGGTGAAAAGGCAGTCCTATCTGGCCAGGTAGTGACTCCTGCCAGTGTTCAGTATTATGGTTTCAAACGCAATCGCCTGCGTTTTAGCCTCAAGCAGGGAGAAGTTGTTTTTGCTGTAAATTTCTTTAATCAGCCCTATCTAGCTGATAAGATAGAGCTGGGAGCAACCCTTGCTGTCTTTGGAAAATGGGACCGTGCCAAGGCTAGTCTGACAGGGATGAAGGTCCTGGCTCAGGTGGAAGATGACCTCCAACCTGTCTATCGCTTGGCTCAGGGAATCAGTCAGGCAAGTCTGGTAAAGGTCATTAAGACGGCCTTTGATCAGGGACTGGACCTCTTGATTGAGGAAAATCTTCCCCAGTCTTTGCTGGACAAATACAAACTCATGTCCCGTTGTCAGGCCGTTCGTGCCATGCATTTCCCCAAGGATTTGGCAGAATACAAGCAGGCCCTTCGCCGTATCAAGTTTGAGGAACTCTTTTATTTCCAAATGCAATTGCAGACCCTCAAGTCTGAAAATAGAGTTCAGGGAAGCGGTTTGGTTCTGAATTGGTCTCAGGAAAAAGTGACGGCTGTTAAAGAAAGTCTGCCTTTTGCCCTGACCCCAGCTCAAGAAAAAAGTTTGCAGGAAATTTTGACAGACATGAAGTCGGACCACCACATGAATCGTCTCCTGCAAGGGGATGTGGGGAGTGGAAAAACAGTCGTCGCTGGCTTGGCCATGTTTGCGGCGGTGACAGCTGGCTATCAGGCAGCCCTCATGGTACCAACAGAGATTCTAGCAGAGCAGCATTTTGAGAGTTTGAAGGGGCTTTTTCCAGACTTGAAATTAGCTCTCTTGACAGGTTCCTTGAAGTCTGCAGAAAAGAGAGAAGTTTTGGAGAACATTGCCAAGGGTGAGGCTGATTTGATTATCGGAACCCACGCTCTGATTCAGGATGGGGTAGATTATGCTCGTCTTGGCTTGATCATTATCGATGAGCAGCACCGTTTTGGTGTGGGGCAAAGGCGTATTCTAAGGGAAAAAGGCGACAATCCTGACGTTCTCATGATGACAGCGACTCCTATTCCACGGACGCTGGCCATCACAGCCTTTGGAGATATGGATGTTTCCATTATCGACCAGATGCCAGCAGGACGAAAACCTATTGTGACACGCTGGATCAAGCATGAGCAACTACCTCAGGTCTTGACTTGGTTAGAGGGGGAAATTCAAAAAGGTTCCCAAGCCTATGTCATCTCTCCCTTGATTGAAGAATCAGAAGCTCTGGATTTGAAAAATGCCATTGCCTTATCAGAGGAATTGACGGCTCATTTTGCAGGTAAGGCAGAAGTGGCTCTTTTACATGGTAAGATGAAGAGTGATGAAAAAGACCAGATTATGCAGGAGTTCAAGGAGAGAAAAACGGATATTCTGGTTTCGACGACGGTTATCGAGGTCGGGGTCAATGTTCCCAATGCAACTGTCATGATTATCATGGATGCGGATCGGTTCGGTCTTAGCCAGCTTCACCAGCTCAGAGGTCGTGTCGGTCGGGGAGACAAGCAGTCCTATGCTGTTCTTGTTGCTAATCCCAAGACGGATTCTGGGAAAGACCGCATGCGCATCATGACAGAAACCACCAATGGATTTGTCCTTGCGGAGGAAGACTTGAAAATGCGTGGTTCTGGTGAGATTTTTGGAACCAGACAGTCAGGACTTCCAGAGTTCCAAGTGGCTGATATTATCGAAGATTTTCCGATTTTAGAAGAAGCCAGAAAGGTTGCTAGCTACATTAGTTCGATAGAAGGATGGCAAGAGGATCCGGAATGGCGCATGATTGCTTTTCATATGGAAAAGAAAGAACATTTAGATTAATACTCTTCGAAAATCAAATTTAAACCACGTCAACGTCGCCTTGCCGTACTCAAGTACAGCCTGCGGCTAGTTTCCTAGTTTGCTCTTTGATTTTCATTGAGTATAAGCTTTCTCTAAGGAAAACTTAAGCTAGCTTTCAGGTTTGCCCCTTATACTAGAGTCATCAAAAAGAAACGAGGACTCTCATATGACAGTAACGATTAAAGTAAATTACCAAACCACTTTCCAAAAGAAAGAAGCAACAAAATAAGATTGAACAGGAGAAAAAGGGCAGAAATGCTCTTTTTTCGTTTTTAAAACTACTTTCAGTCCATCATCCTAAAAGTAAAGAATCTAAAATCACTTTCTATTTGCTTTTCTTTCTTGCATTGCTTTTCTAGATATGCTACATTTATGATGGCGATTACAAAAAGGAGTATGCTATGAAAAATTCAGCTTTGTTAGAAGAAATCAAGACTTATAAAGGACGGGATGAGGTCCCAGAAGACTTTGATGTTTTCTGGGATAAGGAAGTGAAAAAAGTTTCAACTCTTCCAGCCTACCAGTTAGAGGAGAGAGATTTCCACATTCCTCAAGTCAAGTGCTATGAGTTAACATTTGAAGGAACAAATGAAGGCAAGGTCTATGCACGCGTCGTTCTTCCAAAGAGTGAGGGTAAAGTCCCAATAATTTTCCATTTCCATGGTTATATGGGACGTGGCTGGGACTGGACCGACATGCTGGCATTCACCGTAGCTGGTTACGGTGTTGTCTCCATGGATGTGCGGGGGCAGTCAGGTTACTCGCAAGACGGCTTGCGATCTCCTCTAGGAAATACGGTTAAGGGGCATATTATCCGTGGTGCTGTGGAAGGTCGGGACCATCTCTTTTATAAGGATGTTTATCTGGATATTTACCAGTTGGTTGAAATTATTGCTAGTCTGCCTCAGGTGGATGAGAAAAGACTTTCTAGCTATGGTGCCTCACAAGGCGGTGCTTTAGCCTTGGTTGCAGCAGCGCTCAATCCTCGGATTCAGAAAACAGTTGCCATCTATCCTTTCTTGTCAGATTTTAGACGAGTGCTTGAGATTGGCAATACCAGTGAAGCTTATGACGAACTTTTCCGTTATTTCAAGTTTCATGATCCTTTCCATGAAACTGAGGAAGACATCATGGCGACTCTTGCCTATATCGATGTGAAAAATCTTGCCCATCGTATCCAAGGTGAAGTTAAGATGATTACTGGCTTGGAGGACGATGTTTGCTATCCTATTACCCAGTTCGCGATTTACAACCGCCTGACTTGCGACAAGGTCTATCGCATCATGCCTGAGTATGCCCATGAAGCCATGAATGTTTTTGTCAATGACCAAGTCTACAACTGGCTATGTGGTAGTGAGATTCCTTTTAAATATGTGAAGTGATGAATGAGAGAGCCTAGTAGCTCTCTTTTTGTATAGAGTCTAGTCAGCAAATATTCTAGTTCATATATACTTTGAAATTCATACTCTTCGAAAATCTCTTCAAACCACGTCAGCTTGATCCGAAACCTCAAAACAGTGTCTTGATCAGCCTGCGGCTAGCTTCCTAGTTTGCTTTTTGATTTTCATTGAGTATGAGTTTTTTTCTTGACCTTGGTGTAAAACAATTCATTTTCTATCTAGTTTGGTATAAGTTCTTTCAAGATATTGGAAAGCGTCTGTGAAATGTGTTATAATTTATAAGAAAATATACAGTTTCGCTACAAATGAACATTTATATATAAGTTTATGTATAAGATGGTTTTCTCATTAGGATAATATCTTGTAAAAACGATATTCCTGGAGATACAGTACTTAAATAGCATTTGTAAAGTAGCAAAAGAGTTTATGTCTATTTTTATTGTAAGAATCAAAGTAGAGAGTGTTATGCTAATGGAAACTGTAATATTTTATTTTTTAGAATATACTTGGATAAATTAACTTTGAAAGTTAAAGTGAGGTAATGTATGTTTGTATGTTTAAAGGGTTTAGGGAAATTTCGTAAATCCAAAGCTTATGGTTTGGTTGGTTGTTTGACACTATCAGCGGTGATTGGTTTAGCTGCACCAGAGTTACCAGTTATTGGTGGTGGGGTTGTTGCTGCTGATGTCATTCAAGGCGGTAGTGATATTCACGATGTGGATGTTCATAGTAAATCTGCAGAAGGTGTTGCTATGACTTATACCACTTATGATAGCGGAACAAGTGGAAAACAAACTGCGTCTGGCAGTGGTGTCTTTGTAGCGCCGAATGTGATGGTAACAGTAGCTCATAACTACTATGATAAAAACCAAGAGGATAAGTCTGCGGTCTTGCGTGGTGGGGAGTCTGCTCGTAGTTATGTTGTAATGAACTCGGAAAAGGAGAAAAGCAATAAAGTACCTACTTCAGGGGTATCAGAAGCTCTTGAAAAAGACTCTATTCACTTGTATAACGGCAAAGATTTTGGGAAAGACTATAGCAATGATTTAGCAGTAGTGGTAACTAAAAAGCCTGTAGAAGCTATGACAGGGGGAGAAGACTCCCCAAGAGAGTTGAGTGATAAAGGGGTTTCTACTGGTGATAAAATCACTATGGTCGGATATCCCAATGATTTTTCTACTCCAAATTTAAGTAAAGAAAATAAAGCTAGATTGAAAGACGGTAAGGCTTATTCAGTCTCAACAACTGTGAGCAGTATCGATAAAGAGAGTGGTGCAGTCACTTATCATTCCTCAGCTTTAGGAGGTTTTTCAGGTGCTCCTTTGTTTAATGATAAGGGAGAGGTAGTCGGTATCCACCAGCACGGAACAAATACTTCAAACGCTCCTGAGAGTGAGCGTATTGGCGGTGGTACTATCTTTACGGACAAGCACAGAGCTTGGATTCGTTCTATGATTGATAAATATGGTATAAAGGGTTGGTATACAGATGGTGCAAACCGTTACTACTATGATGAAAATCATATAGCTTTAAAAGATGTAGAGTCTGAGATTGACGGTGCTTGGTATAGTTTTGATGAAAAAGGTCGAGCTACTTTAGTAAAAGGTGAAGAAAAAGGTCGCGTTTTACTTCGAGTGGAAAATACTAAAGGAACTCCTTTGATTTCAGATAAGGTTGTTCAGGAAGGTCCTGTTGGAAGTGGCTTGAATTTTCATTTAAGACAAAATCCAGACTTCAAACAGTTAATAGCAACTTCCCCAACAGCTAAAGTGGTATCCTATAACGGAGTGCCAATTAACAAACTAGCAAGTGATACTACTTGGTCTGATGACTATGTCAGTAAGTTAGCTTTAGGAGATACAATTATAAGAGCGGTAGTAGATTCGGTAACTCCTCCATCTACCTCTTCTTCGGATTTTGCAAGAACGGAAGTTGGTAAAGTTGATTTAAGTGGTAAATCGGACTTACCTGTGCCTAGTAAAGAGGTGTTACAAGCTCCGAATGGTTCAGAAAATTTCTATGCTACAACGCATATTCAAACGCCAGATGGGTCGGGGTCAGGTACTTTAATTGCACCCAATTTGGTGTTAACAGTCGCTCATAATTTCTTAACAGTTAAAGGTTCTGAGGTAGTTACTAAGTCTGGTCGCACCAATACAGTATATAAAGCAACTTTACCGAATGGTAAGTCTGTGAATTTTTCAGATGATGATATTGTTTATTGGAATAAAAAAGATTCAGTATTTGGATTTAAAAATGACTTAGCTTTGGTTCGATTAAAAGAAGAGGTAAAAGGATCAACTCCTGTAGAGGTTGTAAAACAATCTTCGAAAGTTGCAGAGGGGGATTCAGTTTCGGTCTATGGTTTTCCAGATAACAAGCTAAGTCCAGTTTTAGATAGCAAAGTAGTAGGAACTACAGATTTCGGTTCTGGAATAGAGGGAATTAGCTATGGAGGTACGAAACCTGGAGCGTCTGGTGGTGGTCTTTATAATGATAAAGGTGCTTTAATTGGGGTTCACCAAAATGGTGTTGTAGGAAGCCGCAGTGGTGGTTTGGTTTTATCAAAAGAGCAGCTGGATTGGGTTCGTTCTTATATTGAGGGTCAACCAAAAGATCCTGTCTATGTGGAAGATAAAGAAGTGGAACCTTCTAAGAAGGATTCGGATAAGGATTTAGCAGGGAAATTAGATCCAAAAAAAGATAGTGGAAAAGAAGATTCAGGTATTTTAGGTACATCTGGTGACTTTGCAGCTCCTACAGTAGCTAAGCCAGAGTTTAAAGGAGGAGTTAACGGAGGCGAATCACTTGTTACAGAAGTTCCAGAGTATAGCGGTGTTCTATCCACATTAGGAGACACTCCAGCCCTTATAGTAGATAAACCAGATTTTACAGGTGGAGTTCCTTTCACTGAATCTCCGATACTAGAAATCCCAGAGTATACGGGTGCATTATCAACCTCAGGAGAAGAACCGGTCCCAACAGTTGAACAGCATGACTTCACAGGCGGAGTGAATGGAGGCGAATCACTTGTTACAGAAGTTCCAGAGTATAGCGGTGTTCTATCCACATTAGGAGACACTCCAGCTCCTACAGTAGCTAAGCCAGAGTTTACAGGTGGGGTCAATGGTGCAGATGCTGAGGTTCATCACATTTCAGACTTCACAGGTGGCGTGAATGGGGGCGACTCACTTGTTACAGAAGTTCCAGAGTATACAGGAACACTACCAACAGTAGTAGAAGAAACAGCCCCAACAGTTGAAAAACATGATTTTACAGGTGGCGTGAATGGAGGCGACTCACTTGTTGCAGAAGTTCCAGAGTACAGAGGCTTCCTATTTACATTAGGTGATTCTCCAGCTCCTACCGTAGCTAAGCCAGAGTTTACAGGCGGAGTGAATGGTTCGGATGCTGAGATCCATTACCTTCCAGACTTCGCAGGCGGAGTGAACGGAGGTGAATCTCATATACTAGAAATGCCAGAGTATAAGGGTTCATTAGCAATAACAGAAGAATCGGCCCCAACAGTTGAAAAACAGAACTTCACAGACGGAGTGAATGTGGTAGCAAATCCTACGCATGATAACAATAGAGATAGTAAGAATGAAGCAACAATGAAACAAGTTATCACAGGAATTGCTAGTTCACGACGTATTTTAAAAAATGAAACAGGAAGTATTCAAATTCAAGCTTCAGAAGAAGTATTGAAAAATGTGATAGGTATTCAAATTCAAGAAGTTCAAGTTAGTGATTTAAGTTCATTAAACTATAAAGCATTTGATATTCAATTGAAGGATACAACTGCTAGAACTGTTCAGCCTAACGGAAAAGTCCTAGTTACTTTTGCTATGGATCAGTCTGTTGAGAATGTTTATGCTGTAGATCCAGAAGGAAACCTATACACTATTGAATTCGAACAAAAAGATGGAAAGATTATTTTTGAGATTAGCAATTCTAGTATTTATGCGATGACTTTCCGATTCTCTATCGAGAATCCACCATTTAAAAAACCTATAGAAGCTAAAAAGAACGAGGAACTTTCTCTATCACCTAAACTGTTATCTACAAATGAGAGCTCAGGATTTAATCAATTAGATAAGAAAGTAGGTAACGATGAACAAACTATGTTACCAAATACAGGTGAGACTTCTTCATTACTAACAATGTTATTTGGTTTTGTGGGAACGATCCTTGGAGTAATGATTACTTATAAACGAAAAGACAGTTAAATTTTCTTCAGTTGTTCTTTGAACTTTCATGTTCATATAAAATAAACCAGTCTAGAGTCCTGAAAAATGTGGGAATTCTAGGCTGGTTTTATTGATATAGAAGCTTATCATAAGATTCGTAATTGTGAGTAATAGATACGGATATTTATGTTACCTGAAACTACTTTCAGAAACAGCTGTTCTATAAAATACTTTTGAAACTGGAATCTATCCTACTACAAAGTATTGAAAGCGCTTCATAAATGATATATAATCAACTCATAAGAACAAAGAAAAGGAGGAAAGAGGATGCCACAGATTACTAAAGAAGCCTTGATTGAACAAATCAAAGATGGAATCATCGTTTCTTGTCAGGCCCTTCCTCACGAACCGCTTTATACAGAAGCGGGAGGAGTCATTCCCTTGCTGGTCAAAGCGGCTGAGCAAGGTGGAGCAGTCGGTATCCGAGCAAATAGTGTTCGTGATATCAAAGAAATAAAGGAGGTTACAAAACTTCCGATTATCGGGATTATCAAACGAGATTATCCGCCACAAGAACCCTTCATCACGGCTACTATGAAAGAAGTTGATGAATTGGCAGAACTGGACATCGAGGTGATTGCTCTGGATTGTACCAAGCGTGAACGCTACGATGGTTTAGAGATTCAAGAGTTCATTCGTCAGGTTAAGGAAAAATACCCTAACCAGCTCTTGATGGCTGACACAAGTACTTTTGAAGAAGGCCTAGCAGCTGTTGAAGCAGGAATTGACTTTGTCGGAACAACCTTATCAGGATACACATCTTACAGTCCAAAGGTGGATGGCCCCGATTTTGAATTAATCAAAAAACTCTGTGATGCCGGCGTGGATGTCATTGCAGAAGGGAAAATCCATACACCTGAACAAGCCAAACAAATCCTGGGATATGGAGTGCGAGGTATCGTTGTTGGTGGCGCTATTACTAGACCAAAAGAGATTACAGAACGCTTCGTTGCTGGTCTTAAATAACACAATCTCAAAGTAGAGGAGAGAGGTGGATGCGTCGGATAAAATGAAAACGTATACAAATAAAAACTTGCTCATTATCCAATATGGATACGCTTATCAATTAGGAGAATACAAATGAAATTTAGAAAACTAGCTTGTACAGTACTTGCAGGTGCTGCGATTCTTGGCCTTGCTGCATGTGGAAATTCTGGTGGAAGTAAAGATGCTGGAAAATCTGGTGGAGATAGCGGAAAAACAGAAATCACTTGGTGGGCATTCCCAGTCTTCACTCAAGAAAAAACTGGTGATGGTGTTGGAACATATGAAAAATCTATCATCGAAGCCTTTGAAAAAGCAAACCCAGATGTAAAAGTGAAATTGGAAACAATCGACTTTAAGTCAGGTCCAGAAAAGATCACTACAGCTATCGAAGCAGGTACAGCTCCAGACGTACTTTTTGACGCACCAGGACGTATCATCCAATATGGTAAAAATGGTAAATTGGCTGACTTGAATGACCTCTTCACGGATGACTTTGTTAAAGATGTCAACAATGAAAACATTGTAAAAGCAAGTAAAGCTGGAGACAAAGCTTATATGTATCCAATCAGTTCAGCACCATTCTACATGGCGATGAACAAGAAAATGTTGGAAGATGCTGGAGTTGCGAACCTTGTAAAAGAAGGTTGGACAACAGACGACTTTGAAAAAGTATTGAAAGCGCTTAAAGACAAAGGGTATACACCAGGTTCATTGTTCAGTTCTGGTCAAGGGGGAGACCAAGGAACACGTGCCTTCATCTCTAATCTTTATGGAGCTTCTGTAACAGACAAAGATGTAACAAAATATACAACTGATGATCCTAAATTCGTCAAAGGTCTTGAAAAAGCAGCTAGTTGGATCAAAGATGGTTTGTTGAACAATGGTTCACAATTTGACGGTGGGGCAGATATCCAAAACTTTGCGAATGGTCAAACATCTTACACAATCCTTTGGGCACCATCTCAAAACGGTATCCAAGCTAAACTCTTGGAAGCAAGTAAAGTAGAAGTGCTAGAAGTACCATTCCCATCAGATTCAGGTAAACCAGCTCTTGAATACCTTGTAAACGGATTTGCAGTATTCAACAACAAGGACGACAAGAAAGTTGCAGCATCTAAGAAATTCGTTCAATTCATCGCGGATGACAAAGAATGGGGTCCAAAAGACGTTGTTCGTACGGGTGCTTTCCCAGTTCGTACATCATTTGGTAAACTCTATGATGACAAACGTATGGAAACAATCGGTGCTTGGACTAAGTACTACTCACCATACTACAATACAATTGATGGTTTTGCAGAAATGAGAACTCTATGGTTCCCAATGTTGCAATCAGTTTCAAATGGCGATCAAAAACCAGCTGATGCATTGAAAGCATTTACTGAAAAAGCAAACGAAACTATCAAAAAAGCTACAAAACAATAAGCACTGAATCAGATTACTTCCTCCCTTTTCCCTGTGCATAATCTATGTAAGAAAAGGGAGGATTTTATTTGAAATATCAGGAACTGTCACGAAATTAAAATGAAGTTCTTACATAAGAGAATCTTAAAAAATTTCATTTTGATTTTAAAACAGTTCAAGAAAATCCGAAATATTCTATTTGTGAAAGAGAGGTGCCGACTGTGAAAGTCAATAAAATTCGTATGCGGGAAACAGTGATTTCCTACGCTTTCTTAGCACCAGTATTATTCTTCTTTGTCATCTTTGTATTGGTTCCTATGATTATGGGATTCATTACAAGTTTCTTTAACTATTCAATGACTAAATTTGAGTTTGTGGGTTTGGACAACTACATTCGTATGTTTAAAGACCCTGTCTTTATGAAGTCTTTGATTAACACAGTTATTTTGGTTGTTGGATCTGTACCGATTGTTGTTCTCTTTTCGCTCTTTGTGGCGTCGCAAACCTACCATCAAAATGCTATTGCCAGATCTTTCTACCGTTTCGTCTTCTTCCTTCCTGTTGTAACAGGTAGTGTTGCCGTAACAGTTGTTTGGAAATGGATTTATGACCCACTATCAGGGATTCTAAACTTTGTCCTTAAATCAAGTCATATCATCAGCCAGAATATTTCTTGGTTGGGAGATAAACACTGGGCATTACTGGCAATTATGATTATCCTCTTGACAACTTCAGTTGGTCAACCAATCATCCTCTACATAGCTGCTATGGGAAATATTGACAATTCACTGGTTGAAGCGGCTCGTGTAGACGGTGCAACTGAATTTCAAGTTTTCTGGAAGATTAAATGGCCAAGCCTTCTTCCAACAACTCTTTATATCGCAATCATCACAACAATCAACTCATTCCAAGTTTTCGCCTTGATTCAGCTTTTGACTTCAGGTGGTCCAAACTACTCAACAAGTACACTTATGTATTACCTTTACGAAAAAGCATTTCAATTGACAGAATACGGCTATGCCAACACAATTGGCGTCTTCTTGGCAGTTATGATTGCTATCGTAAGCTTTGTTCAATTTAAAGCACTCGGAAACGACGTAGAATATTAAAGAAAGGAGACAGCTATGCAATCTACACAAAAGAAACCTTTAACAGCTTTCACTGTTATTTCAACTATTATCTTGCTCTTGTTGACTGTGCTGTTCATCTTTCCATTCTACTGGATTTTGACAGGTGCTTTCAAATCACAGCCTGATACCATTATGATTCCGCCACAATGGTTCCCTAAAATGCCAACCATGGAAAACTTCCAACAACTCATGGTGCAAAACCCTGCTATGCAGTGGATGTGGAACTCTGTGTTTATCTCATTGGTAACCATGTTCTTAGTCTGTGCGACCTCATCTCTAGCAGGTTATGTATTGGCTAAAAAACGTTTCTATGGTCAGCGTATTCTCTTTGCTATCTTCATCGCTGCCATGGCACTTCCAAAACAAGTTGTCCTTGTACCATTGGTACGTATCGTCAACTTCATGGGAATTCACGATACTCTTTGGGCAGTTATCTTGCCTTTGATTGGATGGCCATTTGGGGTCTTCCTCATGAAACAGTTCAGTGAAAATATCCCAACAGAATTGCTTGAATCAGCTAAAATCGACGGTTGTGGTGAGATTCGTACTTTCTGGAGCGTAGCCTTCCCTATTGTGAAGCCAGGATTTGCAGCCCTTGCAATCTTTACCTTCATCAATACATGGAACGACTACTTCATGCAGTTGGTAATGTTGACTTCACGTAATAATTTGACCATTTCACTTGGTGTTGCGACTATGCAGGCTGAAATGGCAACCAACTATGGTTTGATTATGGCAGGTGCAGCTCTTGCTGCTGTGCCAATCGTAACAGTCTTCTTAGTATTCCAAAAATCCTTCACACAAGGTATTACTATGGGAGCTGTTAAAGGATAAGAAACGATTTCTTTTACAGTATCAATTTGCTATTGCTAGCATGATCTAAAAACCTCCGACAGTGAATGACACTGTTGGAGGTGTTAGTTTTAATCGCTTAATGACGATTTTTAAAGGAGAAAATAATGATTTTTGACGATTTAAAAAATATTAGCTTTTATAAAGGGATTCATCCAAATCTTGACAAAGCAATTGATTATCTTTATGAACATCGTAAATATTCGTTCGAATTAGGAAAATATGATATTGATGGGGATAAGGTCTTTCTAGTTGTTCAAGAAAATGTCCTAAATAAAGTTGAAAATGATCAATTTGAACATCACAAGAACTATGCTGATCTGCATTTGTTGGTAGAAGGCCATGAATATTCTAGCTACGGTTCACGTATCAAAGATGAAGCAGTAGCATTTGACGAAACAAGTGACATTGGCTTTGTCCATTGTCATGAAAAATACCCACTCTTGTTGGGTTATCACAATTTTGCAGTTTTCTTCCCAGGAGAGCCACATCAACCAAATGGTTATGCAGGTATGGAAGATCAAGTTCGCAAGTATTTGTTTAAAATTTTAATTGATTAGAATGATCAGCAGAGATAGCTGATGACTATCTTATACTCTTCGAAAATCAAATTCAAACCGCGTCAGCTTCGCCTTGCCGTACTTAAGTACAGCCTGCGGCTAGCTTCCTAATTTGCTCTTTGATTTTCATTGAGTATTATTGAACACTTTTGAAAATTGAGTTTAAAAGTTGAATCTTATCAATTGATAAATCGGAGTGATGTAGCAAGTGATATAAATTAAATTATAGGGGGAGCAAACATGTCACAAAAAGGAAGAAGTCTCATCAAGGCTGCATTTGATACAGATAATTTTCTAATGCGAATTACTGAGAAGGTTTTAGATATTGTAACAGTCAATCTTCTCTTTGTAGTAACTTGTTTACCAGTTGTAACGATTGGAGTAGCCAAAATTAGTCTCTATCAGACAATGTTTGAAATCAAGCAAAGTAGACGTGTTCCAGTTTTTAGAACCTATCTAAGAGTTTTTAGGCAAAATCTGAAACTAGGTTTTCAGTTGGGGATGTTAGAATTAGGAATTGTATTTCTAGCTCTTTCAGATCTCTATCTTTTCTGGGGTCAAACAGCTCTGCCCTTCCAATTGGTGAAAGCCATTTGTCTAGGCATTCTGTTTTTCCTTACCATTGTGATGTTGGCTAGTTACCCTATCGCGGCACGTTATGATCTATCTTGGAAAGAAATTCTTCAAAAAGGATTGATGTTGGCTAGTTTTAATGCTCCTTGGTTTATCTTGATGATCGTAATTATCTTTTTGATTTTGATGATTCTATATCTATCAGCCTTTACCCTTCTATTGGGAGGATCAGCTTTTATTCTCTTTGGTTTTGGACTTCTTGCTTTTTTACAAGTAGGAGTGATGGAAAAGCTATTTGCTAAGTATGAGTAAGGGTTGCAATTATTTCTGAAACTACTTTCAAACGCTTCAAACGCTATTCTATAAGCGAGAAACTAAAATCTAAGTGACTACAAGATATTGAAAGCCTTTTCAGTAAAGTGTATACTAAAGAAGTAAAGAAAGAATCTGCTTTAGCAGAAAATAAAAATAATAGGAGAAAATCTATGTCAGATTTGAAAAAATACGAAGGTGTCATTCCAGCCTTCTACGCATGTTATGATGATCAAGGAGAAGTAAGTCCAGAGCGTACGCGTGCCTTGGTTCAATACTTCATTGATAAAGGTGTTCAAGGTCTTTATGTCAATGGTTCTTCTGGTGAATGTATCTACCAAAGCGTTGAAGATCGCAAGTTAATCTTGGAAGAAGTCATGGCAGTTGCCAAAGGTAAATTAACTATTATTGCCCATGTTGCTTGCAATAATACTAAAGATAGTATGGAACTAGCTCGCCATGCAGAAAGCTTGGGTGTAGATGCCATTGCAACAATTCCACCAATTTACTTCCGCTTGCCAGAATACTCAGTTGCTAAATACTGGAACGATATTAGTTCTGCAGCTCCAAATACAGATTATGTTATCTACAACATTCCTCAATTGGCAGGTGTTGCTCTGACTCCAAGTCTTTATACTGAAATGTTGAAGAATCCTCGTGTTATCGGTGTGAAGAACTCTTCTATGCCAGTTCAAGATATCCAAACCTTTGTGAGCCTTGGTGGAGAAGACCACATTGTCTTTAACGGTCCAGATGAACAGTTCCTAGGTGGACGTCTCATGGGTGCTAAAGCTGGTATCGGTGGTACTTATGGTGCGATGCCAGAACTCTTCTTGAAACTTAATCAGTTGATTGCTGACAAGGACTTGGAAACAGCGCGTGAATTGCAGTATGCTATCAACGCAATCATTGGCAAACTCACTTCTGCACATGGAAATATGTATTGTGTGATTAAGGAAGTCTTGAAAATCAATGAGGGATTGAATATTGGTTCTGTTCGTTCACCATTGACACCAGTGACTGAAGAAGATCGTCTAGTTGTAGAAGCAGCTGCAGCCTTGATTCGTGAAACCAAGGAGCGCTTCCTCTAATCCATAAGGAGGTATTTATGACACACTACGTTGCAATTGATATCGGTGGAACCAACATCAAATATGGTTTGATCGACCAAGAAGGTCAACTTGTTGAATCGCATGAAATGCCAGCAGAGGCGCATAAAGGTGGACCTCATATCTTACAAAAGACCAAAGATATCGTAGCCAGTTATTTAGAACAAGGCCCAGTAGCAGGCGTTGCCATTTCTTCTGCAGGAATGGTGGATCCTGATAAGGGTGAGATTTTCTATGCTGGACCTCAAATCCCTAACTACGCAGGGACCAAGTTCAAAAAGGAAATCGAGACTAGTTTTAATATTCCTTGTGAGATTGAAAATGATGTTAACTGTGCAGGTCTTGCTGAGGCAGTATCTGGTTCAGGTAAGGGAGCGAGTGTTACTCTTTGCTTGACTATTGGAACAGGTATTGGTGGTTGCTTGATTATGGATGGGAAAGTCTTCCATGGTTTTAGTAATTCGGCCTGTGAAGTAGGTTATATGCATATGCAGGATGGAGCTTTTCAGGATCTCGCTTCTACCACAGCTTTGGTGGAGTATGTAGCTAAGGCTCATGGTGAGGAAGTGGAACACTGGAATGGTCGTAGAATTTTCAAAGAAGCTACTGAAGGCAACAAGCTTTGTATGGAAGGTATTGACCGCATGGTAGACTACCTTGGAAAAGGATTAGCTAATATCTGCTATGTTGCTAATCCAGAAGTAGTTATTCTAGGTGGCGGAATTATGGGTCAAGAGGCAATCCTCAAACCGAAAATCCGCACAGCCTTGAAGGCAGCCTTAGTACCAAGCCTAGCTGAAAAAACACGATTAGAATTTGCTCATCACCAAAATACAGCAGGTATGTTGGGTGCCTACTATCATTTCAAGACAAAACAATCCTAGTTTGGCTCAACCAAACTAGGATTTTCTTACACGTTTTTGTCTACGATAACCGTTGAGTTTTTTATTTTCCCAGTAGCTATTAAAGATTTTTTCCTTGCTTTCGCGATTGATTTCCAAAAAGTAGGCATAAATCAAATCGATAAAGAAGAGCATAGGAAGTTGAGCGGATATTCGTTGGATGTAGGAGGGTTGGCTGTGGGTGGCTACAAGAACAGTCTCTGTGTAGGGCTGACTATCTTTATTGGGTATACTTGTAAAGAGAACAGTTTTTGCGCCCATATCTCTGGCATCCAACAGGCTATCCAAAATAGAAGGCGTTGTGCCAGAGAGTGAAAAACCGAGCACTAGACAATTTTCATCCATAATGCTGGTTGTCCAGGCAAAGCCGTCTTGATCTGTCAAAGCCTCACAAACCACTCCCAGACGCATGAAGCGCAATTTCATTTCACGGGCGACAAGGCCAGAACTCCCTGTTCCGAAGAAGTAGACACGCTCAGCATCTTCGATTAATTGGGCAATTCGTTCTAGTTGGACTTCGTCAATCAAATCCTGCGTTTGTTCCCTCATATTACTATAGCTTCTGAGGACTCGCTTGGTTAAGGGACTATGTTTGTGAGAATGAGTGTCCTGTTTTTTTGATTGATGTTGGTATTGGAAAATAAATTCTCGATAACCTGTAAAACCACACTTTTTAGAAAAACGGGTCAGTGCAGCTTGGGAGATATGTAATTTCTGGGTGACTTGTTGAGAAGATAAATCATCTGCAATAGTTTCAGCTTGCAAGAAATAGCGAGCGATTTCTTGCTCCAAGTCTGTCATTTCTTCAAAGTGCGAATCAATGAGGGTTGCGATATCTGATTTGTCCATAGGTAAGGCTCCTTTAAATGAGTCATATAGGAAGAAGGCTAGTCTTACAACCATTATAACATATAATATAGGTATGACTAAGTAAAAACGTATTACCTATTGGAAAAGAAAAAGAAAAAGCTTCCTTCTTTTCTACAATTTTATTCTCAAAGTATGGTAAAATGGATAGTAAGATTTTTATTAGAAATGAGACTGATTTGTATGAGAAAATTTAACAGCCATTCGATTCCGATTCGGCTTAATTTATTGTTTTCAATCGTCATTTTACTCTTTATGACCATTATTGGTCGTTTGTTGTATATGCAAGTTTTGAACAAGGATTTTTACGAAAAAAAGCTAGCCTCAGCTAGTCAGACTAAGGTCACAACTAGTTCTGCCCGTGGGGAAATTTATGATGCTAGTGGAAAACCTTTGGTAGAAAATACGTTAAAGCAGGTTGTTTCCTTTACGCGTAGTAATAAAATGACGGCTAAAGATCTGAAAGAAATCGCTAGTCAGTTATTGGGATATGTGAGCATCACTTCGCCGAATTTAACAGAACGCCAGCTAGCAGATTACTATTTAGCTGATCCTGAAATCTATAAAAAAACAGTGGAGGCTCTCCCAAGTGAGAAGCGCTTGGATTCAGATGGCAATCGTTTGTCCGAATCAGAACTGTATAACAATGCGGTCGATAGTGTCCAAACGAGTCAACTAAACTATACAGAGGATGAAAAGAAAGAAGTCTATCTTTTTAGTCAGTTAAATGCTGTTGGAAACTTTGCGACAGGAAGCATTGTGACGGATTCTTTGACAGATACCCAGATTGCTCTGATTGCCTCCGCTTCCAAGAAATTACCTGGTATCAGTATTTCTACTTCTTGGGAAAGAAAAGTTTTAGAAACTTCCCTTTCCTCTATAATTGGTAGTGTGTCGAGTGAAAAAGCTGGTCTCCCAGCGGAAGAAGCAGATGCTTATCTTAAAAAAGGTTATTCTCTAAATGACCGTGTTGGGACCTCTTATCTAGAAAAACAATACGAGGAAACCTTACAAGGAAAACGCTCGGTGAAAGAAATTCATCTAGATAAGTACGGTAACATGGAAAGTATCGAAAATATCGAAGCTGGTACTAAAGGGAATAATATTAAACTGACCATTGATTTGGCTTTCCAAGATAGTGTGGATGCTTTGCTGAAAAGTTATTTCAATTCAGAGTTGGGAAATGGTGGGGCCAAGTATTCTGAAGGCGTGTATGCAGTCGCCCTTAATCCCAAAACAGGTGCTGTTTTATCCATGTCAGGGATCAAACATGACTTGAAAACAGGCGAGTTAACATCGGATTCCTTGGGAACGATAACCAATGTCTTTGTCCCAGGTTCGGTTGTAAAAGCGGCAACTATTAGTTCTGGTTGGGAAAATGGTGTGCTATCTGGTAATCAAACTTTGACAGACCAGTCAATTATTTTTCAAGGTTCACCCCCTATCAATTCTTGGTACACAGCTTCTTCTGGTCCGATGCCGATTACAGCTGTTCAAGCCTTGGAGTATTCATCCAATACCTATATGGTACAAACGGCTTTAGGGATCATGGGATTAACTTATCAACCGAATATGATTGCAGGAATTGGAAACTTAGAATCGGCTATGGGGAAATTACGCTCAACCTTTGGTGAGTATGGTTTGGGATCAGCTACAGGTATTGATTTACCAGATGAATCTACCGGCTTTATCCCTAAAGATTATGACCTTGCTAATTATATTACGAATTCATTTGGTCAGTTTGATAACTATACGCCCATGCAGTTGGCTCAGTATGTGGCAACTATTGCTAATAGTGGAGTTCGTGTGGCTCCTCGTATTGTTGAAGGTATTTATGGAAATAATGATAAGGGAGGACTGGGGGACTTGATTCAGCAACTGCAACCGACAGAGATGAACAAAGTTAATATATCTGACTCCGATATGAGTATCTTGCAACAGGGTTTTTATCAAGTTTCTCATGGGACTAGTGGATTGACAACTGGTCGTGCCTTTTCAAATGGTGCCTTGGTATCCATTAGCGGAAAAACGGGTACAGCCGAAAGTTATGTGGCAGATGGCCAGCAAGCAACCAATACCAATGCGGTGGCCTATGCCCCATCTGATGATCCTCAAATCGCTGTCGCAGTGGTCTTTCCTCATAATACCAATCTAACAAATGGTGTGGGACCGTCTATTGCGCGTGATATTATCAATCTGTATCAAAAATACCATCCAATGAATTAGAAAGGAATTTATGCTTTATCCAACACCTATCGCCAAGCTAATTGACAGTTATTCTAAGTTACCAGGTATCGGGATTAAGACGGCTACGCGTCTGGCCTTTTATACGATTGGGATGTCTGATGATGATGTCAATGAATTTGCTAAAAATCTCCTTTCTGCTAAGAGAGAGCTGACCTATTGTTCCATCTGTGGTCGCTTGACCGATGATGATCCATGCTCTATCTGTACCGATCCAAGTCGTGACCAGACAACGATTTTGGTGCTAGAGGATAGTCGTGATGTGGCAGCCATGGAAAATATCCAAGAATACCATGGGCTCTATCATGTCCTGCATGGTCTCATTTCCCCCATGAATGGCATCAGTCCAGATGATATCAATCTAAAGAGTCTTATGACTCGTCTGATGGATAGTGAGGTTTCAGAAGTGATAGTGGCCACAAATGCTACGGCAGATGGGGAAGCGACGTCCATGTATCTTTCACGCTTGCTCAAGCCAGCTGGGATCAAGGTTACGCGCCTGGCACGAGGTCTTGCTGTGGGAGCAGATATCGAGTATGCGGACGAAGTGACTCTCTTACGAGCGATTGAAAATCGGACAGAGTTGTAAGTATAGGCAAATTTACGAACTTCATCCATTTATAAAAAATCAAGGAGGCTGAAAATCGTTCCTATCGGCCTCTTTTTGTATAGTGTGATGAGTAGAATCAGGTTCAAGTTTCAAAAAAGAAGCAAATATGATATACTAAAGAGCGAGTATTCTATTAGAATTGGAACAAATAATATGAAACAAACGATTATTCTTTTATACGGTGGGCGTAGTGCAGAGCGTGAAGTCTCTGTCCTTTCAGCTGAGAGTGTCATGCGTGCGGTCAACTACGATCGCTTCATAGTCAAGACTTTCTTTATCAGTCAGTCAGGTGACTTTATCAAAACTCAGGAATTTAGCCAGACTCCTAGTCAAGAGGATCGTCTCATGACCAATGAAACTATTGATTGGAATAAGAAAGTTGCTCCAAGTGCCATCTATGAAGAAGGCGCAGTGATCTTTCCAGTTCTTCATGGTCCGATGGGAGAAGATGGTTCTGTTCAAGGATTCTTGGAAGTTTTGAAAATGCCTTACGTTGGTTGCAACATCTTGTCATCCAGTCTTGCCATGGATAAAATCACGACTAAACGTGTTTTGGAATCTGCTGGTATTGCCCAAGTTCCTTATGTGGCTATCGTTGAAGGGGATGATGTGACTGCTAAAATCGCTGAAGTTGAAGAAAAATTGACTTATCCAGTCTTCACTAAGCCGTCAAACATGGGGTCTAGTGTCGGTATTTCTAGGTCTGAAAATCAAGAAGAACTCCGTCAAGCTTTGAAACTTGCCTTCCAATATGACAGCCGTGTCTTGGTTGAGCAAGGGGTCAATGCCCGTGAAATCGAGGTTGGTCTCTTGGGCAACTACGATGTCAAAAGCACGCTGCCAGGAGAAGTTGTCAAAGATGTTGCTTTTTATGACTACGATGCCAAGTATATTGATAACAAGATTACTATGGATATTCCAGCCAAGATCAGTGATGATGTAGTAGCTGTCATGCGTCAAAATGCAGAAACGGCCTTCCGTGCCATTGGTGGCCTCGGTCTCTCTCGTTGCGATTTCTTCTATACAGACAAGGGAGAGATTTTCCTAAACGAGCTTAATACCATGCCAGGTTTCACCCAGTGGTCTATGTATCCATTACTTTGGGACAATATGGGAATCAGCTACCCTGACCTAATCGAGCGTTTGGTTGACCTTGCCAAGCAAAGTTTTGACAAGCGCGAAGCGCATTTGCTATAAAAATGAAAGAGAGGGTAGAAGCCAGAACTATCACTGCAAGGTGATTTTAGTTCTCGGACTTCAACCCTTTTTAAAGGAGTAGAAATGAAACTTACAATTCACGAAGTTGCCCAAGCTGTTGGAGCTAAAAATGATGTTAGTCTTTTTGCGGATGCTCAGTTAGAAAATGCTGAGTTTGACAGTCGTTTGATTGGGGAAGGAGACTTGTTTATGCCACTTAAAGGTGCGCGTGATGGCCATGACTTTATCGAAACAGCCTTTGAAAATGGTGCAGCAGTAACCTTGTCTGAGAAAGAGGTCGCAAATCATCCTTATATTTTAGTAGATGATGTTTTGACTGCCTTTCAACAACTAGCAGCCTACTATCTTGAGAAAACGGCTGTTGATGTCTTTGCAGTTACAGGTTCAAATGGTAAGACAACGACCAAGGATATGTTGGCGCACTTGCTATCAACAACCTACAAAACCTACAAAACACAAGGCAACTATAATAACGAGATTGGTCTTCCCTACACGGTTCTCCATATGCCTGAAGGAACAGAAAAGTTGGTCTTGGAGATGGGGCAGGATCACTTGGGTGATATCCATCTCTTGTCTGAATTGGCTCATCCAAAAACAGCCATTGTGACCTTGGTTGGAGAGGCTCATTTAGCCTTTTTCAAAGACCGCTCGGAAATTGCCAAAGGAAAAATGCAAATTGCAGACGGTATGGCTTCGGGTTCTTTGCTTTTGGCACCAGCTGACTCCATTGTAGAGGCCTACTTGCCAGCTGATAAAAAGGTAGTCCGTTTTGGGCAAGGAGCAGAGTTGGAAATCACAGACTTGGTTGAGCGCAAGGACAGTCTGACCTTTAAGGCTAATTTCTTGGAACAAGCCCTTGATTTGCCAGTGACTGGTAAGTACAATGCCACCAATGCTATGATTGCATCCTATGTTGCTCTGCAAGAAGGAGTGACTGAAGAGCAAATTCGTCAAGCCTTCCAAAATCTTGAATTGACGCGTAACCGTACCGAATGGAAGAAAGCAGCCAATGGAGCAGATATTCTATCTGACGTATACAATGCCAATCCAACTGCTATGAAGTTAATTTTGGAAACATTCTCTGCCATTCCAGCCAATGAAGGGGGCAAGAAAATCGCTGTCTTAGCAGATATGAAGGAATTAGGTGACCAGTCAGTCCAACTCCATAACCAGATGATTCTGAGCCTCTCGCCAGATGTACTGGATACCGTGATTTTCTATGGAGAAGATATCGCAGAATTGGCCCAACTTGCCAGTCAAATGTTCCCAATCGGCCATGTTTACTACTTCAAAAAAACAGAAGACCAAGACCAATTTGAAGACCTAGTTAAGCAGGTCAAAGAAAGTCTTGGAGCTAATGATCAAATCCTGCTCAAAGGATCTAACTCTATGAATCTAGCCAAGTTAGTAGAAAGTTTAGAAACTGAAGACAAGTAATTTTGTCAAACATTTACGTATTTCTAAATCCATTTTTCTTAAGTAGCATGGTATAATAAAATGCAGGAAAATTTTGAATCATGAGGAAGACTAGATGAATTTATGGGATATTTTCTTTACGACCCAAGCAACAGAGCCACCCAAGTTTGATCTTTTTTGGTATGTCAGTATATTTACACTCTTGGCCTTGACCTTTTATACAGCCTATCGCTATCGTGAAAAGAAGGTTTACCAACGATTTTTCCAAATCTTGCAGGCTGTTCAGTTGATCCTACTTTATGGTTGGTATGGGGTCAACCATATGCCACTGTCAGAAAGCCTACCTTTCTACCATTGCCGTATGGCTATGTTTGTGGTACTCTTGCTTCCTGGTCAGTCTAAATATAGGCAGTATTTTGCATTACTAGGAACATTTGGGACATTAGCAGCCTTTGTTTATCCAGTGCCAGATGCCTATCCTTTCCCCCATATTGCGATTTTGTCCTTTATCTTTGGGCATTTAGCACTCTTGGGGAACTCTCTAGTTTATCTATTGAGACAGTATAATGCGCGATTGCTGGATGTGAAGGGAATTTTTCTCATGACCTTTGCTCTAAATGCCTTGATTTTTGTGGTCAATTTGGTAACAGGTGGCGATTACGGATTCTTGACAAAACCGCCATTGGTTGGAGATCACGGCTTAGTAGCTAATTATTTAATCGTTTCCCTGGCCTTGGCAGCGGCGATTACGTTAACAAAGAAAATCTTGGAACTATTTTTAGCACAAGAAGCAGAAAAAATGATTGCAAAGAAAGCTTAGAAATGAGCTTTCTTTTTTGTACAATAGACAGATTGTTGACAAAGTTTACAGTGAATGAATTTCTGAACAGAAAAACTAAAAAATTGGCTGGTAAATTTAGGAAAAAACTGAGCACGATGAGATTTTTTGTGTTATAATATTCTGTGAATAGCTATGCCTACGTTTAGCTATTGAATATTACGAAGTTAGAAACTTGGAAGATAGAGAGGATGCGATGTAATGGCTAGAGAAGGCTTTTTTACAGGTCTAGATATTGGAACAAGCTCTGTCAAGGTGCTTGTAGCTGAGCAGAGAAATGGTGAATTAAATGTAATTGGCGTGAGTAATGCCAAAAGTAAAGGTGTAAAGGATGGAATTATTGTTGATATTGATGCAGCAGCAACTGCTATCAAATCAGCAATTTCCCAAGCAGAAGAAAAAGCAGGCATTTCAATTAAATCAGTAAATGTTGGTTTACCAGCTAATCTCTTACAGGTAGAACCAACTCAAGGAATGATTCCAGTTACATCTGATACAAAAGAAATTACAGACCAAGATGTCGAAAATGTTGTCAAATCAGCTTTGACAAAGAGTATGACACCAGATCGTGAAGTCATTACTTTTATTCCAGAAGAATTTATCGTAGATGGTTTCCAAGGTATTCGTGACCCGCGTGGCATGATGGGTGTTCGTCTTGAAATGCGTGGTTTGCTTTACACAGGTCCACGTACTATTCTTCACAATTTACGTAAGACAGTTGAGCGTGCAGGTGTTCAGGTTGAAAATATTATTATTTCACCATTGGCTTTGGTTCGTTCAGTCTTGAACGAAGGAGAGCGTGAATTTGGAGCTACTGTGATTGATATGGGAGCAGGTCAAACAACTGTTGCTACAATCCGTAACCAAGAACTCCAGTTTACAAATATTCTTCAAGAAGGTGGAGATTATGTAACTAAGGATATCTCTAAAGTCTTGAAGACATCACAGAAACTAGCTGAAGGTTTGAAATTAAACTATGGAGAGGCTTATCCTCCTCTCGCAAGTAAAGAAACATTCCAAGTCGAAGTGATTGGGGAAGTAGAACCTGTTGAAGTAACAGAAAATTACTTGTCAGAGATTATTTCTGCACGAATTAAGCATATTTTTGAACAAATCAAACAAGACTTAGACAGAAGACATTTATTGGATCTTCCTGGTGGCATTGTTTTGATTGGTGGAACGGCTATTTTACCGGGAATTGTGGAGCTTGCTCAAGAAGTTTTTGGTGTTCGTGTGAAACTCTATGTTCCAAACCAAGTTGGAATTCGTAATCCGGCTTTTGCGCATGTGATTAGTCTTTCAGAATTCGCGGGACAATTGACAGAAGTACATCTCTTGGCTCAACGAGCAGTCAAGGGTGATGAAGGATTATTCCAACAACCGCTAAGTTTTGGGGGAATGATTCAGAAAACAGCTCAGTTTGTTCAATCAACTACTGTTCAACCAGCTCCTGCTCCAGAAGTAGAACCTGTAGCTCCTGCAGAACAAGTTGCAGATTTTCAACAGACTTCACAAAATAAACCGAAATTAGCAGATCGTTTCCGTGGCTTGATCGGAAGCATGTTTGACGAATAAAGAGGAAAAATAAATTATGACATTTTCATTTGATACAGCTGCTGCCCAAGGTGCAGTGATTAAAGTAATTGGTGTCGGTGGAGGTGGTGGCAATGCCATCAACCGTATGGTCGACGAAGGTGTTACAGGCGTAGAATTTATCGCAGCAAATACAGATGTGCAAGCCTTGAGCAGTACAAAAGCTGAGACTGTTATTCAGTTAGGACCTAAATTGACTCGCGGTTTGGGTGCAGGAGGTCAACCTGAGGTTGGTCGTAAAGCTGCTGAAGAAAGTGAAGAGACACTGACTGAAGCTATCAGTGGCGCAGATATGGTCTTCATCACTGCTGGTATGGGAGGAGGCTCTGGAACTGGAGCTGCCCCTGTTATTGCTCGTATTGCAAAAGATTTGGGTGCTCTTACAGTTGGTGTTGTAACACGTCCGTTTGGTTTTGAAGGAAGCAAGCGTGGACAATTTGCTGTAGAAGGAATCAATCAACTTCGTGAGCATGTAGACACTCTATTGATTATCTCAAACAATAACTTGCTTGAAATTGTTGATAAGAAAACACCGCTCTTGGAGGCTCTTAGCGAAGCGGATAACGTTCTTCGTCAAGGTGTTCAAGGAATTACTGATTTGATTACCAATCCAGGATTGATTAACCTTGACTTTGCCGATGTGAAAACGGTAATGGCAAATAAAGGGAATGCTCTTATGGGTATTGGTATCGGTAGTGGAGAAGAACGTGTGGTAGAAGCAGCACGTAAGGCAATTTACTCTCCACTTCTTGAAACAACAATTGATGGAGCAGAAGATGTGATTGTCAACGTAACTGGTGGTCTTGACTTAACCTTGATTGAGGCAGAAGAGGCTTCACAAATTGTGAACCAAGCAGCAGGACAAGGAGTAAACATCTGGCTCGGTACTTCAATTGATGAAAGTATGCGTGATGAGATTCGTGTAACAGTTGTTGCAACGGGTGTTCGTCAAGACCGCGTAGAAAAGGTAGTAGCTCCACAAGCTAGACCTACTACTAACTACCGTGAGACAGTGAGACCAGCTCATTCACATGGCTTTGATCGTCATTTTGATATGGCAGAAACAGCTGAATTGCCAAAACAAAATCAACGTCGCTCGGAACAAGCTCAAGGATCTGCTTTTGGTGATTGGGATTTACGTCGCGAGACAATTGTTCGTCCGACTGATTCAGTAGTGTCACCGGTAGAACGTTTTGAAATTCCAAATTCGCAAGATGAAGATGAGTTGGATACACCTCCATTTTTCAAAAATCGTTAAGTAAATGAATGTAAAAGAAAATACAGAACGTGTTTTTCGAGAAGTCGCAGAAGCAAGTCTGAGTGCTCATCGCGAGAGTGGCTCAGTCTCTGTCATTGCAGTTACCAAGTATGTAGATGTATCGACAGCGGAAGCCTTGCTTCCGCTAGGGGTTCATCATATCGGTGAAAATCGTGTAGATAAGTTTCTGGAGAAATATCAAGCTTTAAGAGATCGAGATGTGACTTGGCATTTGATTGGTACCTTACAAAGACGTAAGGTGAAAGATGTCATTCAATACGTTGATTATTTCCATGCTTTGGATTCAGTAAAGCTAGCAGAGGAAATTCAAAAAAGAAGTGACCGAGTCATCAAGTGTTTCATTCAGGTGAATATTTCTAACGAAGAAAGTAAACACGGCTTTTCGAGAGAAGAATTATTGGAAGTCTTGCCAGAGTTAGCCAAACTAGATAAGATTGAATATGTTGGTTTGATGACAATGGCGCCATTTGAGGCTAGCAGTGAACAGTTGAAAGAGATTTTCAAGGCGACTCAAGACTTACAAAGAGAAATCCAAGAAAAACAAATTCCAAAGATGCCTATGACCGAGTTAAGTATGGGAATGAGTCGTGATTATAAAGAAGCGATTCAATTCGGTTCCACCTTTGTTCGTATAGGTACAGCATTTTTTAAGTAGGAGAGAACCATGTCTTTAAAAGATAGATTCGATAGATTTATAGATTATTTTACGGAGGATGAGGATTTAAGTCTCCCTAATGAAAAACGAGATGAGCCCATTTTGACTCCAGTAAATTCTACACAGGACAAGGCTCTTTCGACAAATCAAACACCACGCACAAGCACAAGTAATACAAAAGAAACTAACATTACTAGACTGCATGCACGTCAACAAGAGTTAGCCAAGCAAAGTCAGTATTCTACTGAAAAAGTAACAATCGATGTTCGTTACCCTAGAAAATATGAAGATGCAATAGAAATTGTTGATTTATTAGCAGGAAACGAAAGTATTTTGATTGATTTTCAATATATGACTGAAGTGCAAGCTCGTCGTTGTTTAGATTATCTGGATGGAGCTTGCCATGTTCTAGCTGGAAATTTGAAAAAGGTAGCTTCTACCATGTACCTGTTGACACCAGTGAATGTTATTGTAAATGTTGAAGATATTCGTTTACCAGATGAAGATCAACAAGGTGAGTTTGATTTTGATATGAGACGAAATAGAGGACGATAATGATTTTTTTAATTCGTCTGATTTATAATGCAGTGGATATTTACTCCCTGATTTTGGTAGCCTTTGCTGTCATGTCTTGGTTTCCAGGCGCCTACGAATCAAGCTTGGGTCGTTGGATTGTAGCATTGGTAAAACCAGTACTTGCTCCTTTGCAACGCCTACCTTTACAGATAGCAGGTCTAGATTTATCTGTTTGGGTTGCGATTGTTTTGGTTCGATTTTTAGGGGAAAACTTAGTGCGTTTTCTGGCGATGATAGGATGAATAAAGGGATTTACCAGCATTTCTCTATAGAAGATCGTCCTTTTCTGGATAAGGGAATGGAATGGATAAAGAAGGTAGAAGATAGCTATGCTCCTTTTTTAACTCCTTTTATCAATCCTCATCAGGAGAAGCTATTAAAAATTTTAGCCAAAACCTATGATCTTGCTTGTAGCAGTAGTGGGGAATTCGTCTCAAGTGAGTATGTTCGAGTTTTATTATACCCAGATTATTTCCAGCCAGAGTTTTCAGATTTTGAAATATCTCTCCAAGAAATTGTGTATTCCAATAAATTTGAACACTTAACGCATGCTAAGATTTTAGGGACAGTCATCAATCAATTAGGGATTGAACGGAAACTTTTTGGAGATATCCTAGTAGATGAAGAACGGGCGCAGATTATGATTAATCAGCAGTTTCTTCTTCTCTTTCAAGATGGATTAAAAAAAATTGGCCGTATACCCGTTTCGCTGGAGGAACGTCCTTTCACCGAGAAAATAGATAAGCTAGAACAGTATAGAGAGCTGGATTTATGCGTGTCTAGTTTTAGATTAGATGTTCTTTTATCAAATGTTTTAAAACTATCTAGAAATCAAGCAAACCAGTTGATTGACAAGAAACTTGTCCAAGTAAATTATCATATGGTAGATAAATCAGATTATACTGTTCAAGTTGGAGACTTGATTAGTGTGAGAAAATTTGGGCGTTTGAGGTTACTTCAAGATAAGGGACAAACTAAAAAAGAGAAGAAAAAAATAACAGTCCAGTTGTTATTAAGTAAGTGAGGAAAAATATGCCAATTACATCGTTAGAAATCAAAGATAAAACCTTTAGCACACGCTTTAGAGGTTTTGATCCAGAAGAAGTAGATGAGTTTTTAGATATTGTAGTCCGTGATTATGAAGATTTAGTCCGCTCTAATCATGATAAGGATTTACATATTAAGAGTTTAGAAGATCGTTTGTCTTACTTTGATGAGATGAAAGATTCATTGAGCCAGTCTGTATTGATTGCCCAAGATACAGCTGAACGAGTAAAACAAGCTGCAGCTGAACGTTCAAACAATATTATCCATCAAGCAGAGCAAGATGCACAACGTTTATTGGAAGAAGCTAAGTACAAGGCAAATGAAATTCTTCGTCACGCAACTGATAATGCTAAGAAAGTTGCTGTTGAAACCGAAGAATTGAAGAACAAGAGTCGTGTCTTCCACCAGCGTCTCAAATCTACAATTGAGAGTCAGTTGGCTATCGTTGAATCTTCAGATTGGGAAGATATTCTTCGTCCAACAGCTACTTATCTTCAAACCAGTGATGAAGCCTTTAAAGAAGTGGTTAGCGAAGTGCTTGGAGAACCGATTCCAGCTCCAATTGAGGAAGAACCAATTGATATGACACGTCAATTCTCTCAGGCAGAAATGGCAGAGTTACAAGCTCGTATTGAGGCAGCCAATAAAGAATTGGCTGAATTTGAAGCTCAGGCTAAACAGGAAGTGGAAAATCCAACTCCTGTAGTGAGTCCTCAAATTGAAGAAGAGCCTGCTCATCCAGTTGGTCCAATGTATGAAGAGCCAGAAGTAGCTCCAAGCCATTACTCAGGCCAAACACCAGCTACTGAAGCTGTAAACTCAGAACCAGGTTTTGTGGCACCGCAAGAATCTGTTACAATTTTATAAGAAATATTCTGAGAACAATATCTTATCCTTATATTTCCAGCGAGCAGGAGATGGTGTGAGTCCTGTAATCCCTAATGATAAGGTTATCCTCTCAAAAACTCAAATCTGAATGGAGTAAGATTTGACGTTTCCCACGTTACGGGATAAGAGGAAAAAAGCTGAGTCTTTTTTCGAATAAAGGTGGTACCACGATTTTCGTCCTTTTTGGAAGTCGTGGTTTTTAATTTGTTATTATTTATAAAGGAGATACCATGAAACTCAAAGATACCCTTAATCTTGGGAAAACAGCTTTCCCAATGCGTGCAGGACTTCCTACTAAAGAGCCAGTTTGGCAAAAGGAATGGGAAGATGCAAAACTTTACCAACGTCGTCAAGAATTGAACCAAGGAAAACCTCATTTCACCTTGCATGATGGCCCTCCATACGCTAACGGAAATATCCACGTTGGACACGCTATGAACAAGATTTCAAAAGATATCATTGTTCGTTCAAAATCTATGTCAGGTTTTTACGCACCATTTATCCCAGGTTGGGATACTCATGGTCTGCCAATCGAGCAAGTTTTGGCAAAACAAGGTGTCAAACGTAAAGAAATGGACTTGGTTGAGTACTTGAAACTTTGCCGCGAATACGCTCTTTCTCAAGTAGATAAACAACGTGAAGACTTTAAACGTTTGGGTGTTTCTGGTGACTGGGAAAATCCATATGTGACTTTGACTCCTGACTATGAAGCAGCCCAAATCCGTGTCTTCGGTGAGATGGCTAACAAGGGTTATATCTATCGTGGTGCAAAACCAGTTTATTGGTCATGGTCATCTGAGTCTGCCCTTGCTGAAGCAGAGATTGAATACCATGACTTGGTTTCAACTTCTCTTTATTATGCAAATAAAGTAAAAGATGGCAAAGGTGTTCTAGATACAGATACTTACATCGCTGTCTGGACAACTACTCCATTTACGATCACAGCTTCTCGTGGTTTGACTGTTGGAGCAGATATTGATTACGTCTTGGTTCAACCTGCTGGTGAAGCTCGTAAGTTTGTCGTTGCTGCAGAATTATTGACTAGCTTGTCTGAAAAATTTGGTTGGGCTGATGTTCAAGTGTTGGCAACTTACCGTGGTCAAGAACTCAACCACATCGTAACAGAACATCCATGGGATACAGCTGTAGATGAGTTGGTGATCCTTGGTGACCACGTTACGACTGATTCTGGTACAGGTATTGTCCATACAGCACCTGGTTTTGGTGAGGATGACTACAATGTTGGTATTGCTAATGGTCTTGAAGTCGCAGTGACTGTTGACGAACGTGGTATCATGATGAAGAATGCTGGTCCTGAGTTTGAAGGTCAATTCTATGACAAGGTAGTTCCAACTGTTATTGAAAAACTTGGCAACCTCCTTCTTGCCCAAGAAGAAATCTCTCACTCATATCCATTTGACTGGCGTACGAAGAAACCAATCATCTGGCGTGCAGTTCCACAGTGGTTTGCCTCAGTTTCTAAATTCCGCCAAGAAATCTTGGATGAAATTGAAAAAGTGAAATTCCACTCAGAATGGGGTAAAGTTCGTCTTTACAATATGATTCGTGACCGTGGTGATTGGGTTATCTCTCGTCAACGTGCTTGGGGTGTTCCACTTCCAATCTTCTACGCAGAAGATGGTACAGCTATCATGACAGCTGAAACCATTGAACATGTGGCTCAACTCTTTGAGGAACACGGTTCAAGCATTTGGTGGGAACGTGATGCCAAAGACCTCTTACCAGAAGGATTTACGCATCCAGGTTCACCAAACGGCGAGTTCAAAAAAGAAACTGATATCATGGACGTTTGGTTTGACTCAGGTTCATCATGGAATGGAGTGGTAGTAAACCGTCCTGAGTTGACTTACCCAGCAGACCTTTACCTAGAAGGTTCTGACCAATACCGTGGTTGGTTCAACTCATCACTTATCACATCTGTTGCCAACCATGGCGTAGCACCTTACAAACAAATCTTGTCACAAGGTTTTGCCCTTGACGGTAAAGGTGAGAAGATGTCTAAATCTCTTGGAAATACCATTGCTCCAAGTGATGTTGAAAAACAATTTGGTGC
>CAUPZW010000011.1:0-59560 GCA_963515655.1 Streptococcus mitis | reverse complement strand
CACTTTTGACTAGACTAGCGAAACGCTTAGAAAAGAGGATTCGTTAATGGCAAAATTAAAAATTGATGTAAATGACTTACATAAGCAATATGGAAAAAATGAGGTTTTAAAAGGAATTACGACTAAATTCTATGAAGGAGATGTCGTTTGTATCATCGGTCCTTCAGGTTCTGGTAAATCGACCTTCCTTCGTAGCCTCAACCTTCTAGAAGAAGTTACTAGCGGTCACATCACTGTGAATGGTTATGACTTAACAGAAAAAACAACCAACGTTGACCACGTCCGTGAAAATATCGGAATGGTTTTCCAACACTTCAACCTCTTCCCGCACATGTCTGTATTGGACAACATTACCTTTGCTCCAATTGAGCACAAGTTGATGACTAAGGAAGAAGCTGAGAAATTGGGAATGGAGTTGCTTGAGAAGGTTGGGCTAGCAGATAAAGCTAATGCTAACCCAGATAGCCTATCAGGTGGTCAAAAACAACGTGTGGCTATCGCTCGTGGACTAGCAATGAATCCAGACATCATGCTCTTTGATGAACCAACTTCAGCCCTTGATCCTGAAATGGTCGGAGATGTACTAAACGTTATGAAAGAATTAGCTGAGCAAGGCATGACTATGATTATCGTAACTCATGAGATGGGATTTGCTCGTCAGGTTGCCAACCGCGTTATCTTTACTGCAGACGGTGAATTCCTAGAAGACGGAACACCTGATCAAATCTTTGATAACCCTCAACACCCACGTCTGAAAGAGTTCTTGGACAAGGTCTTAAACGTCTAAACTCAAACTGTAAGGATTTCCTTGCAGTTTTTTTCTATCTCGTATTGGATTTTTTGATTTTTCGGAAAATTATGTTAGAATTAAGTTTATGAAATGAGATTTCCTCATACCTAGCAAGACTAGGAATAAAAATAGAAATTAGGTAGCTAGATGTCATCTAAGGTTATTGTTACAATTTTCGGTGCGAGTGGAGACCTGGCTAAACGCAAGCTCTACCCTTCCCTTTTTAGACTTTATAAATCCGGCAATCTTTCCAAGCACTTTGCAGTTATTGGAACTGCCCGTCGTCCTTGGAGCAAGGAATATTTTGAATCTGTTGTTGTCGAATCTATCCTTGATTTGGCAGATAGTACCGAACAGGCTCAAGAGTTCGCTAGCCACTTCTACTATCAAAGTCATGATGTCAATGACACGGAACACTACATCGCTTTACGTCAATTACAGGCTGAACTAAATGATAAGTATCAAGCTGAAGACAACAAGCTCTTCTTCTTGTCTATGGCACCTCAGTTCTTTGGAACCATTGCAAAACACCTCAAGTCTGAAAACATTGTGGACGGTAAAGGTTTTGAACGCTTAATCGTTGAAAAACCATTTGGTACAGATTACGCAACCGCAAGCAAGTTGAATGACGAGCTCCTAGCAACATTTGACGAAGAACAAATTTTCCGAATTGACCATTATCTTGGTAAGGAAATGATCCAAAGTATCTTTGCAGTTCGCTTTGCAAACCTGATTTTTGAAAACGTTTGGAATAAAGACTTTATCGATAATGTTCAAATTACCTTTGCAGAGCGCTTGGGTGTAGAAGAACGTGGTGGCTACTATGACCAATCTGGTGCCCTCCGTGACATGGTACAAAACCACACACTACAACTTCTTTCTCTCCTTGCTATGGACAAGCCAGCAAGCTTCACAAAAGACGAGATTCGTGCTGAAAAGATTAAGGTCTTTAAAAACCTCTATCATCCAACTGATGAAGAACTTAAAGAACACTTTATCCGTGGTCAATACCGTTCAGGTAAGATTGATGGCATGAAATACATTTCTTATCGTAGCGAGCCAAATGTAAATCCAGAGTCAACAACTGAAACCTTTGCATCTGGTGCCTTCTTTGTAGACAGCGATCGCTTCCGTGGTGTTCCTTTCTTTTTCCGTACGGGTAAACGTCTGACTGAAAAAGGAACTCATGTCAACATCGTCTTTAAACAAATGGACTCTATCTTTGGTGAGCCACTTGCTCCAAACATTTTGACCATCTATATCCAACCAACAGAAGGCTTCTCTCTTAGCCTAAATGGGAAGCAAGTAGGAGAAGAATTCAACTTGGCTCCTAACTCACTTGATTACCGTACAGATGCGACCGCAACTGGTGCTTCTCCAGAACCATACGAGAAATTGATTTATGATGTCTTAAATAACAACTCAACTAACTTTAGCCACTGGGATGAAGTTGGTGCGTCATGGAAGTTGATTGACCGTATCGAAGAACTCTGGGCCGAAAATGGTGCCCCACTTCATGACTATAAAGCTGGAAGCATGGGACCTCAAGCCAGCTTTGACTTACTTGAAAAATTTGGTGCTAAATGGACTTGGCAACCAGATATCGCCTATCGTCAAGATGGTCGTTTAGAATAAAAAATTTCCTGCAAGTTATGCCTTGCAGGATTTTTGCTTCTGATTAAATTAAGCCTTCCAAGAGACCCTTCATAAAGTTTTCTGAGTTAAACTCTCCAATATCATCAATTTTTTCACCAAAACCAATCAATTTTACAGGAATATTGAGTTCTTCTCGGATGGCTAGAACCACACCACCTCGAGCAGTTCCATCAATCTTAGTCAAGACAATTCCTGTTAAAGGAGTGATTTTTGAAAATTCTTTGGCCTGTACTAGGGCATTTTGACCTGTTGATGCATCAAGAGCCAAGAAGGTTTCATGAGGTGCTTCTGGAACAACACGTTTGATAATACGACCAATCTTTTCCAACTCAGCCATAAGATTATCCTTATTTTGCAGACGACCAGCGGTATCAATCATTAGAATATCGATACTTTCAGCGACAGCACGTTCCATGCCATCAAAGACCACACTGGCTGGGTCAGCTTTTTCAGGTCCAGTCACTACTGGAACGTCCACACGACGGCCCCATTCAGCTAGCTGGGCTACCGCCCCTGCACGGAAGGTATCTGCCGCAACCAACATAACCTTCTTACCAGCTTGTTTATAGCGGTGGGCTAGTTTCCCGATAGAGGTTGTTTTCCCAACACCATTCACACCAACAAAGAGCATGACTGTCAAGCCATCTTGGAAGTGAATGCTTTCATCGTAGTTACCATCCTTTTCATAAAGCTCAACCAATTTCTCAATGATGACACGGCGAAGTGCGTCCGGTTTCTTGGCGTTTTCAAGCTTGGCTTCGTAACGTAACTCCTCTGTTAAGTTAGAAGCCACCTGGACACCAACATCACTCATGATCAGCAGTTCTTCCAGTTCCTCGAAAAATTCTTCGTCAACGGAGCGGAAGTTGGCAAAGAAGGCGTTCAAGCGAGCACCGAAACCTGTACGAGTTTTCTTAAGACTGCGGTCATATTTTTCCTGAACAGTTTCTTCTGCTTGAGGCCTTTCTGCCTCAAGAACTTCAGAATTATTTTCTTCTACAGATTCTTCAAGTTCAGGATTCTCTTTCTCTGCGACTTCTTCTTGTTGAACTTCTACAACTGGCTCTGAATCCTGACTTTCTTCAACTGTCTCTTGATTTTCCTCTTCTTGGAGCGCAACTTCTTCAGAACTTTCAACTTCTGCTTCTTCTTGAGAAACTTCTTTAGCTTCTGTAAGGGCAGGCTCAGTATCTTCAGACAAATCAAGATTTTCTAGAGCTTCTTTTACAACTTCTTCGATTTTAGGTTCTTCTTTTTTTCCGAATAGACGGTCAAATAATCCCATATCCTAATTCTCCTTTAGCACATATTCTTCGATAGCCCAGGCAACAGCTTCTTCATCATTGGTCATTGGAGTTACCACATTTGCGACTGCCTTGACTTCAGGAACAGCATTTTGCATGGCAACACCAAGCCCTGCCCACTCAATCATAGACAAATCATTGGCCTCGTCACCACATGCCATAACTTGGCTTTGGTCAATTCCAAGATGGCTGATTAGTTTGGCTAAACCTGTTGCTTTGTGAACATTCTTTGGTGACCACTCTAGCAACATTTCACGTGATTTAAAGATTTCATATTGGTCAAACAATTCTGGAGAAATCTTCTGAATGGCTGCATCCAAGGGTTCTTGAGCAAAGGCAGTCACGCACTTATTGTAGGTCATTTGACTAGACAGGTCTTCAAAGTCCACTGGAACAAAGGTCAAAGCTGGATTGAATTTGGCATACAGACTTTCTTGGTCCGATTGGATTTGATAAACTGTTCCTTCTGAGATGGCATCAAGAGGTAGTGATAATTTCTCTGTTTCCTCATATAAGCGTGCCACATCATCATATGAAAAGACTGTTTTATCAAGGATTTCACCAGTATTTTTCTGAACTAAACCACCATTAAAGGTAATGGTATACTCATCTTCATGGCCGTCAGTCCCTAGCTCATGGAGAAAGAAATCCATAGCTTTTAAGGGACGACCAGTTGTCAATACGAACTTGATACCACGATCACGCGCAGCTTTCAAGGTTGCCTTGGTCCGATCCGTCAGCCTTTTATCAGTAGTCAGCAAAGTCCCGTCCAAGTCCAATGCAATCAATTTTATATCTGCCATTATAAGCCCTCCATATAAGCTATAACCGACTGGTCTTTATGGTGACCAATCACAGTATCTGCTAATTCTAAAATCTCTGGTCGTGCATTCTCAGGAGCTACAGGATGTCCCACAACCTGCATCATGTGCAAGTCATTTAGATTATCTCCAAAAGCCATGACCTGATCCATTGTGATATCAAGTTTTTTAGCCAATTCAACAATGGCCACTCCCTTATCGACATAGTCAAGAACAATATCAATAGATTCAAAGCCAGTTGTCATGGCCTTAACACCAGGGACATTTTCATTGACCCAAGCTTCCCCAGCTTCTAGCGTTTCTTCTGTGAAGTTGGTTGTAAATTTGAAAATGTCATCTGTAATATCTTCCAAACTCGCTACTTTTTGGATATTTTCATTATAATGCTGGCTCTCTTTCAGATAGGTCTCATCAACCGTATCCAAAACATAAGAGCCTTTTTTCCCTGTTAAAAGCAATTTATTGATATCTACATAAGGTGACGTTTTCAACTTTTCAAAAGTTGCCAGATAAAACTCACGAGACATGGTCGCTTCATACAAATCCTGACCTTGATATTCGACCAAACTACCATTTTCCGCGATGAAAATAATGTCATCACGTACATCAGCAAATAATTTTTCTAGAGACAGAAATCCTCGCCCCGAAGCCACCGCGAAGTAAATCCCTTTTTCCTTGTAGGAAACCAAGAGAGACTTGAGACGGTCCATATCAAAACGCCCATTCCCATCTAGGAAGGTTCCGTCCATATCTGTTGCTACTAGTTTAATTGTCATCCTTCAATACTTTCTAAATCTTTTAACTTAACCGAAACAATTTTTGAAACACCTGATTCTTGCATGGTCACTCCATAGATAGAATCGGCCGCTGCCATGGTTCCCTTACGGTGAGTTACGACGATAAACTGGCTATCCTTGTCAAAGCGGTTAAGGTAATCTCCAAAACGTTTGACATTGGCTTCGTCCAGCGCCGCCTCTACCTCATCCAAGATAACAAATGGAATGGTCTTGACACGAATAATGGAGAAGAGCAAGGCTAGAGCCGATAGGGCTTTTTCCCCACCACTCATCAGATTGAGAGACTGGATTTTCTTGCCCGGAGGTTGAACAGAAATCTCAACCCCAGCTGTCAATAAGTCACCCTCAGTCAAGATCAAGTCTGCCTGACCTCCTCCAAACATCTGTTTAAAGGTCACTTTAAAGGACTCACGAATAGCTTCAAAGGTTGATTTAAAGCGTTCCTTGACCTCATCATTCATCTCCGTAATGGTTTCAAGGAGCAAGTTTTTCGCTGACAAAATGTCATCACGTTGGCTATTTAGGAAATCCAAACGGTTGTGAACCTCTTCGTACTGGTCAATAGCTTCCAAGTTGACAGGACCCAGTGAGCGTATAGCCTTCTCTAAATCCTTAACCTCTTGCTCTGCCAGATTGAGGTTTTCAAGTTCATGTGCCTTTTCTAGTGCTTCAGTATAGCTAATCTGATACTGGTCTGTTAATTGACTTTGTAGATGGCGCAAGCGCTCGCTGACCTTTTCTTTCTTGGCTTCAGCACGAGTTTGCTTGCGAATCCACTCTTCATTCTGCTGGCGAGCCTGATCCAAATGACTAGCAATATCATCCAGTTGACCTTCAATATCATCCAACTCAAACTGCTTGCGAATCAAACCTTGTTGTAGGTTTGTTTTCTGCATTTTGGCTTCTTCCGCCTGTTGACTGAGCAATTCTGTATCAACCTTCTCAAGATTATCAACCTTTTCTTGGAGAAGGCGCTGAATTTCCTCTTGTTCAATATCCAGATTATCTAATTCCTTGCCTAAACGTTCAATATCCGCAACTTCATAACGTTTTTGTCCTTGCAGTTCTGTCTTAAGCAAGCGAGCTTGCGCTAGCTCTTCCTGCAAGTTTTGATAGCGTTCTTGGATGGCGTTTTTGTTAGACTTAATCTCTTCAATCTCAGATTCCAGATTTTGCTTATCACTGGCGATTTCAGCAAGGCGCTCTTGGCATTTTTCCTTATCTGCTTGCCAATCTCCATCAGAAAGACGATCTAATTCCTCTTCTTGAAGTTTCCAAAGAGTTTCTAACTCTTCAACTTGCTGACTGGTCTGCTGATAAGCGAGGGACAAGCCTTGCTCCTGAATACGAGCCTGCTCACCCTGAGATTTGATGGCTTCTAATGATTCGGTCAATCTAGCCATCTGGTCTTGTAAGGTCTTCAAACTCGACTCTTCTGAACGAAGACTTGCTTCTTCTTCAGCAATTTCTTTTTGCAATTGCTCCAGTTCTGGCTTGATGAAAATACTGTTATTCTGGCGGTTGGCTCCACCTGCATAGGAACCACCTGTGCGCAACTCTGTGCCGTCCAAAGTTACCATACGAACTTGATAATTTACTTGACGAGCAGCAACACGCGCATGTTCCACGGTATCAAAAATAGCTGTTGTAGCTAGCAAGTTCTTGAAAATGGATTCTAGTCTAGTATCAAAAGTAACCAACTCATCTGCCATCCCAAGGAAACCTGGGCTTGCAGAGATAGCATCTTGGTTCTGACTAGAAATCGTACGCGCCTTGATCGTTGTCAAAGGAAGAAAGGTTGCACGACCGGCTCTATTTCGTTTAAGGAAATCAATAGCTTTGGTTGCCGCCTCTTCATCTTCCACAATAATATGCTGACTACTGGCTCCAAGCGCAATCTCTACGGCAGTTTGATAATGCACATCAAATGTCAGGTGCTCACTGACTGCACCAATAATTCCACCAAGGCGGTCTTTTTCTTGGAGAACACTCTTAACACCTGCATAAAAGTTACTATGATTTCTCAGGATATTTTCCAAACTCTGAGCTCTCGCCTGCTTGTTTTTGAGACTATCCAGACGGTCAAAGAGTTGGCTTTGTTGAGCTTGATAGGAAGATTTCTGCTCCTCTTGCTCCTTGGCAATAGCTTGGTAGTCGGCCAATAATTTCTGAACATGCTCCTTGGCAATTTCAAGCTCCGCCTTTTGCTGACGAGCCTTCTCTTTAGCTGTAGCCAGCTGTTCTTTGAGTTTTTGTAGTTGATCTGCTTGTTTTTGAGAAAGCTGACGACTATTTTCCAACTCGTGTTCGATACGGGTCAACTGGTTTGAGACATCGGCTTCTTCTTGTAAAAGGGCTACAAAGCGTTCACGTAAGAACTCAATCATCTGGTCAGGATCATCTGAAAAAGCTAGCAATTCAGCCTCTAAACGATTGAGTTTTTGATTATTTTGGACTAGATTTTCCTCTAAAAGTGCTAAAGAGTTTTCTTTATCAGATTTTTCTTTACTGAGTGAATTTCTCTTATCCTCCAAAGTAGCCAAACGAGCTTGTGCTTCCTGTTGATTGAGGGCTACTTGCTCAGATTCTAATTTCGATAGGGCTAATTTTCTCTCTAAATCACTAATCAGACTGGTCAAATCCATCAAACTGCCTTGGTCTTTGGCCATTTCAGCCTGTAAATCTTGGCGTTGCTTCTTAAGATTCTGATTTTCTTCTTCTAATTTTTCACGCTTTTGATAATAACTAGTCAAGAGTTCCTGAACCTGAGCCAACTCTTCTTCTGTCGACTCTAGTTCAGACTTATTTTCCTTGATTTGAGCAACAAGGACATCCAAGTAAATAGCCTTGCGTTGACCTTCCAAATCTAAAAACTTACGAGCATTTTCAGCTTGCTTCTCAAGAGGCTTGATTTGATTATCCAACTCGTAGATGATGTCTTCAAGACGGTCTAGATTATCCTGAGTTTGTTGCAGTTTACTCTCTGTCTCTTTTCTGCGAGTCTTGTATTTCAAAACTCCAGCAGCTTCTTCAAAAATAGCACGACGTTCTTCAGGCTTAGAATTGAAAATCTCCTCAACCTTGCCTTGGGAAATGATGGAGAAGGAATCTCGTCCCAAACCTGTATCCAAGAAAAGATCATGAATATCACGAAGACGAACTTTCTTGCCGTCAATCTTGTATTCGCTATCACCACTACGATAGATATGGCGTTCTACCCTGATTTCTTGACCTAAATCCTTGATAAATCCATCATTATTATCCAAAGTCACAACTACAGAAGCATAATTGAGCGGTTTGCGACTTTCAGTTCCAGCAAAAATGACATCGGGCATCTTGCCCCCACGGAGACTCTTGACACTAGACTCTCCCAAAGCCCAACGCAGACTTTCTGTAATATTCGACTTTCCAGATCCATTGGGTCCAACAACTGCCGTCACACCTTGGTCAAATACAACCTTGGTCTTATCAGCAAAAGACTTGAATCCCTGAATTTCGATTTCCTTTAAATACATGAATCCAGCCCTTTCTCAACGGCATTTTTGGCAGCTTCCTGCTCTGCTAGTTTCTTAGAACGACCTTGACCTTGACCAATGCTCTTACCTTCGACAAGAACTTCTACATCAAATACCTTATCGTGGGCAGGACCCGTTTCAGAAATCACCTGATAACGAATAGCCACATCCCCATTGACCTGAAGTAACTCTTGGAGATGGGTTTTGTAGTCTGTAATCATCTCAAACTCGCCTGCTTCAACCTTAGGAATCATGACTTGATAGATAAATTCCTTGACCTTGGCCACATCCTTGTCCAATAGGAGGGCACCGAGGAAAGCTTCAAAGGCATCGCCAAGAATGGTGTCACGATTGCGCCCCCCAGATTTTTCTTCCCCTTTACCAAGCTTGATAAACTGATCAAACTGGCAATCACGCGCAAAACCAGCCAAACTCTCCTCACGGACAATCATAGCACGGAGTTTGGACAAATCACCCTCAGGCTTTTTAGGATATTTTTTATATAGATATTCTGAAATCAATAACTGTAGAACAGCGTCTCCTAAAAATTCCAAGCGTTCATTGTGTGAAATTTTTAAGAGGCGGTGCTCATTGGCATAACTCGTATGAGTGAAGGCAGTCTCCAGTAAATTTTTGTCTGCAAATTCGATTGCAAAATGGTTCTTTAGTACAGTTTGTAATTCTTTCATACCAACCTCTTTCTAACTGATAGCAGTCCTTTTTATTATATCAAAAAAAGCCCCCTGAGTCACTCTAAAACGGGACTGGAGGAGAGTTGGGCATTCTATAGAATATGATTTTCAGTTTTAGGGAAAAACTTGGGGTAAGATAAAGAAAAAAGCCCTATTAAAGGCTTTTTAGGATGTTTACATCCACCCTGAGGGAATCGAACCCCCATCTCAAGAACCGGAATCTTACGTGATATCCATTACACTAAGGGTGGAAACTTGTTTTATTATAACAGAAATTTGCTCTAATAACAAGTTTTTTTCTAGTGAGATAGGCCGTCTTAGTGGGAAGCATCCCCATTCCAGATGGAGTTTTTCACGATAACATAATCAACATGTTTAAGGTCAGCAACCTGACGTCCACCTGCATAAGAAATAGCACTTTGAAGGTCTTGTTCCATCTCAGTTAAAGTATCTTGCAGATGACCTTTTGCAGGAAGCAAGATTCGTTTGCCCTCCACATTTTTGTAAGCACCTTTTTGATATTGTGAGGCTGAACCATAATATTCTTTGAATTGTTCACCATCGACTTCAATCGTTTTCCCTGGACTTTCAATATGTCCTGCAAAGAGGGAACCAATCATGACCATGCTGGCACCGAAGCGGATAGACTTGGCAATATCACCATGAGTACGAATTCCTCCATCAGCGATAATCGGTTTACGTGCAGCCTTGGCACACCAACGAAGGGCAGCCAATTGCCAACCACCTGTACCAAAACCAGTCTTAACCTTGGTAATACAAACCTTACCAGGTCCGATTCCGACCTTAGTAGCATCTGCACCAGCATTCTCCAATTCACGTACAGCTTCTGGTGTTCCCACATTTCCAGCAATGACAAAGGTATCTGGCAATTCTTTTTTAATGTGTTGAATCATAGAAATCACGCTATCCGCATGACCGTGGGCAATGTCAATCGTGATGTACTCAGGAACATCAGCCTTGAGCTGGCTAACGAAATCATACTCGTAGTCCTTAACACCGACAGAAATGGAAGCAATGAGCCCTTGATCGTGCATGCGTTTAATAAAGGGAATGCGTCCCGCCTCATCAAAACGGTGCATAATGTAGAAGTAACCACCTTTAGCTAGTTGCTCTGCTACATTTTCATCCAAAATCGTCTGCATATTAGCTGGCACAACAGGTAGTTTAAAGGTGTGATTTCCTAAAGTGACACTTGTATCCGCTTCTGCACGGCTTTTAATGACACATTTATTTGGAATCAATTGAATATCTTCGTAATCAAAAATTGGAAATTCATTTAACATATCGATGTCTCGTTTCTTTTGTAATGACCTACCTATGCTCTCGCATCACTACGCCTTTTCCGACGTTTCCTTAATTTATTATAAAACAAAGTACAGTTTTTGTCAAATATTTTTATGAATTAAATTATAATGTTCGGATTTTACTTGTGTAAATAATAAAAGAAAGAGGAGAGATTATTTTCTCCCCAGTTCTTCTCTATCCTAATAATACTCACCCTGGCGGTAGTCCCATGAGTTAAAGGTATCTGACAAATGCATCATGATTTTATCAATGTCAAGCCCTTTGCGGATCACAACTGGAGCTGGTGAAGTTGAGCGTGCTCCTCCTTGTTCTGGGATGAGTTTTCCGTCTTTATCGACCATAGAGACCATCACACCTTGCTCATAGCGTGTTTCAATCGTTTTGTCAGGCTGGATAGATGCCACATAGTCGTCTGCTTCGATGACAAGATCCACTGCTCCTTCGATACGTTCTCCGATACCTTCTACCTTACCACGGTTTCCTTTTCCAGATGGGTTAGCTGATGAGGCATAAACCATCTTGCCTTCTTCCCAAAGTTTGGTAGCCAATTGTTCACCTGCTTTCCCGAACTTAATAACGAAACAGCTCGTTCCACGCACGTCAGTCATGAGTTCTTCACGGCCATCACCGTATGCTTTGAGTTTTTCAAAGGCTTCTGGTTTCCAAGGAAGGATACAACCAAGAAGAATATCTTCATCCCAATGTTTTTGGTAGAAGGCTTCAATTTCTGGGTTAAGTTGTGCTAAAGCACGAAGCTCATCCATGCTACCGCAGAGAACAACACCTGGTTTGTTACGGTTACGCTCTTTGGCTGCGAACTTACGCTCAAGTCCTGCCTTATCGCTGGTCATAATAATGTAACCAACTTTAGTAGGGCAAACGATACATCCGCCCTCACCTTTTAAAATATCATAGCCTTCTTGTGAAAGTGTTCCGTTCCATTGAATGTGTTTTGTCATAGTTCTATTTCCTTTTCTATTTTTCTTCTAATCCTGCCAGTAGGCTGGTCTTTGTTTTTCATAAGAAGCAATCAAATCTTCATACTGCAAAGTAATACCAATATCATCCAAACCATTTAAGAGTTTGTGTTTCCATTCGCTATCGATTTCAAAAGTGAATTCTCCAATTGGTGAGATGATTTTTTGTTGTTCCAAGTCCACAGTTACCTGGTCGGTTGGTTTTAGCTGGGCTAGTTTCTCTCTAACCTCTCTAGGCTGTACAATAGGCAACATGCCATTATTGAGTTCATTATTGTAATGAATATCACCAAAAGACCCTGCAATCACGACTTTAAAACCATAGTCTGCTAGAGCCCAAGCTGCGTGTTCTCTCGAAGAACCTGCCCCAAAGTTATCCCCTGAGATGAGTATAGTTGCTTTACGGTATTCAGATCTGTTAAAGACAAAGTCTGGATCCTCAGTATAGAGATCATCCAGATAACGCCAAGCATACATGAGGTACTTACCAAAGCCTTTTTTATCAATTAACTTGAGAAACTGCTTGGGTAGGATTTGGTCGGTGTCGATGTTATCATTCATAAGAGGAACGGTCGTTCCTGTATAAACTGTGAATTTCTCCATATCCTCTCCTTACTGGGCCTCTGGCATTAGCCGAACATCTACGAAGCGCCCGGCGATAGCTGCCGCAGCTGCCATAGCTGGACTACAGAGATGAGTCTTAGCACCAAAGCCCTGTCTGTCTTCAAAGTTACGGTTGCTGGTTGAAGCGCAGTGGACACCATCTGGTACCTTGTCAGGATTCATCCCTAGGCACATAGAGCAACCTGGGTCTCTCCACTCAAATCCAGCATCTAAGAAAACTTTATCCAAGCCCAACTTCTCAGCAGCTCGTTTGACAGGACGAGAGCCTGGGACTACGATAGCCGTTAAGTTGGGAGCAATTTTCTTCCCTTTGACAAATCGCGCAGCAAGTTGCAAGTCGCTGAGACGAGCATTGGTACATGAACCGATAAAGATATAGCCCAGTTCAATATCTGCTGGCTTTTGACCTGGTTCCAAGTTCATGTAGTTGTAGGCTCGCTCATCATTCATATCCTTAATTTCTGGGAAGCTACTGTCAAAGTCAACACCCATAGCAGGATTGGTCCCCCAGGTCACCATGGGAGCCAAGTCTGAGACATCCATCTGGATAACCTTATCATAAACGGCATCCTCATCACTGACAATTGTTTTCCAATCTGCCACTGCCTCTTCAAAGTTCTCTGGAACACATTCCCGTCCTTTTAGATAATCATAGGTGGTTTGGTCCGGATTCATGATTCCCATCTTAGAACCAAACTCGATGGACATGTTGCAGATGGTCATTCGCTCTTCCATGCTCAGTGCATCAATCGCTTGTCCCCGATATTCCACCACATAGCCAACGCCGCAAGCAACGCCGTACTTTGCAATCAAGGCTAAAATGAAGTCCTTGGAATAGACTCCCTTTTGAGGAACACCAGTGAATTCAACCAACATTTTCTTATGTTTGACCTGCCAGAGGGTCTGTGTCGCAAAGACATGTTCGACCTCACTGGTTCCAATTCCAAAGGCGATTGCTCCAAAAGCTCCGTGAGTTGCCGTATGGCTGTCTCCACAGACGATGAATTTTCCTGGTTGGGTCCGTCCTGTCTCTGGCCCCACCATATGAACGATTCCTTGCTTTTCGGAACCGTGGGCCGCATGTTCAATCCCAAACTCCTCAACATTTTCAGCTAGCTTATCAATTTGAGCCTTGGAAATGACATCTCTAATATCGTAGATATTGACCGTCGGGACATTGTGGTCAAAAGTTCCAAATGTCAAGTCTGGTCGTCTCAATCTTCGTCCTGCATCTCGCAGTCCTTGAAAAGCCTGAGGACTGGTCACCTCGTGGATGTAGTGCTGATCCACATACATGAGCTGGGATTGCCCCTCTTCTCCTGTGATGACATGACGGTCCCATAATTTATCAAAAATCGATTTTCCTGCCATCCATTACCTCCAAATAACATATAAGGCTAATAGTGTGGTCACCATCCCAAGAAACCAAACTGTTTTAAAGTACCATTTTCGAGTCTTGTGATGAAAGCTGATTCCTGCTAACCAAGCACCAAAACCACCACAAGAAAGAGCTAAAATGAGTAAGATTTTCTCTGGGATACGCCAAGTTCTTCTCCTTGCCTTGGATTTGTCAATGCCATAAATCAAGAAAATGATGACATTCCAAATCAAAAGGACTAGAGTAATTTTTTCATCTAACTTCATAACCTTGCAATAATGGCTTCTGTCATTTCCTTGGTCGAAGCCTGACCTCCTATATCTCTCGTTAATATACCAGCTGCCAAACTTGCCCCAACAGCACGCTCGATACGCTCTGCATCCTCATAACGTCCAAAACTATCTCTCAACATCATGGCCACTGATAAAATCATGGAAATAGGATTTGCAATTCCTTGACCTGCAATATCAGGAGCTGAACCGTGAATGGGCTCATAGAGACTTGGTCCATTTTCAGAATGACTGGCTGATGGCATGACGCCAAGTGTACCAGATAGAACGCTTGATTCATCAGAGAGAATATCTCCAAAAAGATTTTCCGTTACGATGACGTCGAACTTGGCAGGATTGGTAATCATGAGCATAGCAGATGAGTCGACTAGCCGGTGCTCCAAGGTTACATCTGGGAAATCCTGCGCGACTTCCTCAGCTACTTTCCGCCAGAGTTTTGAGGTCGCTAGAACATTTTGCTTATCGATACTAGTAACGATTTTTCTGCGATTTCTTGCAATTTCAAAGGCTTTGCGAATAATCCGCTCCACTTCCTCATAGCTATAGTCGTTGATATCACGCGCTTTTTGCTCTTCAAAAATATGATCTCCAAAGTAAATCCCACCTGTCAACTCACGCACCACGACAAAGTCTACACCAGCAATTCGTTCTGGTTTGAGTGGTGACAAATGCTTGAGACTGTCAAAGATTTTTACAGGGCGAATATTAGCGTAAAGATTGAGTTCCTTACGAAGAGCTAGCAAGCCTTGTTCAGGCCGAACCGCTGCTCCATCATACTGAGGACTACCGATAGCCGCTAGAAGAATGGCATCTGCTTCTCTACTTGCCTTGAGGGTTTCATCAGGTAAAGGATGCCCTGCTGCATCAATACCTGCACCTCCAAAAGGTCGTCTGTCTATTTCATAATCAAAGCCTGTTTTTTTAGCTAGAGCCTCCAGAACCTCTAACCCAGCCTCCATGATTTCTGGGCCGATTCCATCCCCTGCTAAAGCTACTATTTTCTTTGTCATAGCATTCTCCTTTACATACTAGGCATGTCGCGATAGGAAACACTGCGTCCCATCTCACCAGCATTCTCTTTTTGAACAAAAGTATTAGCATTGATATAGGCAATAGCAGAAGCCTTCAACACATCGAAATCAAGACCTGCTGCGTTAAAGATGGTTTCTGTATCTCTGTTTTCAACAGTGACCAAGACCCGAGCCTGGGCATCAATTCCATCTGTCACAGCATCAATGGTATAGGACACCAAGCGAACGGATTGATTAAAGAACTTGTCGATAGCGTTAAAGATTGCCTCAACAGAACCTTTCCCTGTCGCATTAAATTTGACCTTCTCACCATCCATATTAGCCAGGCTAACAAGCGCTTCAATGTCATTATCTGCATGGGTTTGCAGTTGTAAATCATCAAAGTGGAAACCTTCTGGATTTTCAACCATGGTTCCAGCTACTAGAGCACGAATATCTGCATCTGTGATTTCTTGTTTCTTATCGGCCAGCGCCTTGAACTTAGCAAAGAGTGGTTTGATGTCCTCCTCTGTAAAGTCTAGGGCCAATTCTCTTAGTTTCTCAACAAAGGCATGGCGACCAGACAATTTTCCAAGTGGGAGGCTGTTACTCTTGATACCGACCAATTCAGGGGTGATAATCTCATAAGTGAGAGGATTTTTAAGAATCCCATCTTGGTGAATACCAGACTCGTGAGAGAAGGCATTTCCTCCAACAATCGCCTTGTTTTTAGGAACTGGAATACCTGAGAAGCGAGAAACCATTTCTGACGTATTGATGGTTTCGTTTAGGATAATGCTTGTCTCAGCTTGGTAGTAATCTTGGCGAATATTGAGCGCCACTGCAATTTCTTCCAAAGCAGCATTGCCAGCTCTCTCCCCGATACCATTGATGGTTCCTTCGACTCGTCCTGCTCCATTCTTAACAGCAGCAAGGCTATTGGCAACTGCCATTCCAAGGTCATCGTGGCAGTGAGGTGAATAGACAATCTGACGATCTGTCTTAACATTCTCAATCAGGTGTTTGAAGATAGCACCGTACTCTTCTGGAGTGGTGAATCCAACCGTGTCAGGGATATTGATATAAGACGCCCCCGCATCTACCGCAGTTTGAACAACTTGCAAGAGGAAATCCAACTCTGTTCGGGTCGCATCCTCAGGAGAGAATTCAACCACTTCAAACTTAGAACGGGCATAAGAAACATGCTCCTTGATAGCTTCCAAAATCTCTTCCTTACTCTTATTAAGCTTATACTTGCGGTGAATCGGACTAGTAGCAATAAAAACGTGAACCTGTGGATACTTGGCATCCTTTAGGGCCTCATAACAAGCATCGATATCAGACTTGACCGAACGTGCCAAACCAGTCACCGCTGTTTTCTTCAAGACCTTAGCAATCTCCTGCACTGCCGTAAATGAGTCTGGACTAGCCGCCGGAAAACCAGCTTCAATGGCTGAAATACCCCATTTCTCCAGCTGTCTTGCTATGGCAATTTTTTCTTTAATTGAAAAGTTAACACCTGGTGTCTGCTCACCATCTCGAAGGCTAGTATCTAGAAATTCAACTGTTCTCATAAGATTTCCCCGTTTCTAAATTCGGTTTTAAAAAAACATCTCGCTCGGAGTTCCAAGCGAGATGTTGATTCACTCCCGCTTGGTAAGCCAAACAGGACTAATGCTTTTGCACTAGCCCGAGTACCTCAACAACAAAGCAAATTGATTAAACTTAGCTGTTTTCATGTTTGACTTTCTCCTTCGTTTGATATCTTGTTTAGTATTTTAGCATAGCAAAAAACACTTGTCAAGAAAAAATCCAATATTTTCTGAAAATTTCTTCAGTAAAGAATATTTTGCTAATTGAAAGTTCTTGAAATGTTTCATTTTTTAATAGTTAAATTCCAACTTCTTTCTATCAATTCCAGTACTTCTTCATCTGATAAAGTATCATCAAGCGCCACACTTATCCAATAGCGCTTATTCATATGAAAGGCTGGATAAATGCCCTTGTGTGAAAGCAAATCAGCTACTTGGTCATGTTTGAGATTGACTGCTTCCACTTGCCCTTCTCTGCCCTTTTCCAGCTTATTCCAAGAAATTTTCATCAAAACAGCATACCACTTTTTATTGCCTTCATGTCTTAACACTGCCGTATCAGGCGATTTCTCCCACAGATACTCCAACTGATTACCATATTTTTCCTGAACTTGAGTCATGATTCGCTTAGTCTGAGGATAGATAAAATCTTGCACATCAAAACAAGCCTTCCGAATCTGGTAAAGAATCTCCAGACAAGCCTCACGGACATTTCCGACAAAACTTCCTCTCATACTTTCCATATGGACTTGAGGATAGAGGTCACCCGTTTCCTGGTCAAAGACTTGAAAGCTCACATTATCAACAGTAATGGATACAGTCATGACAAAGTCTCCATCCAAAATCTGGAAACTATAGGTCCAGACTCCACTATTTTCTATAAAACCATAAGCATGAGCCTTTTCTTGATTAAATTGATAGGATTTAAAAATTTCAAACATAAGCGAAAACTGCTACCCAAAGCTAGCAGTTCCTTTCTATTTTTTAAAAGACAACCTTGGTTCCATGCAATTGTGTCACACCCAGCTGGTCGATAAAGGTCTGACGGTTGCCAAGGTCAATCCCCCCACCTGGTAGAATTTCAATTTTATCTTTAGCATGTTCTAAAATTCTGTGATAGTGAGCAAAACGTTTGTCTAGAGAGTCGCCAGATACACCAGCGCGAGTCAGGATGCGGGTGACACCAGCTTGACTGAGCCAGTCAATTGCCTCCAACTGGTCTTCATCACTCAATTCATCAAAGGCCATGTGGAAGACAATTTCCATTCCTTTTGATGCAGCAATCAGCTTCTCCAGATTAGCTTTATCCAACTTCTTCTCAGCAGTTAAAACCCCAAATACAACCCCTTGACTTCCAGCCTGCGCAGTCAATCGAATGTCTTCTAGCATGATAGCTATTTCAAGATCATTATAGACAAAATCGCCACCACGTGGACGAATCATAGTCATAATGGTCGTATCGTAGTTAGCTGCCAGTTCAACCGCTGCCTTGGTAACTCCATAGCTAGGTGTTGTTCCACCAACTACTAGATTATCACAGAGTTCGATTCGGCGAGCTCCAGCCTGCATCGCTTTTTCAAGCAAGGTCACATTTTCAGCACAAAATTCGTAAATCATTTGATTCTCCTTGAAAATTACTTTAAATTTATTATATCATATTGTTGTAAATATGTTTTCAATTTTATCAAGGGAAATAGTTACAAATTTTACTTATTCTTTGTCTGGAATGACCTTAAAGAGATAATAGGTGATAAAGATGGTCAAAGCTCCCAGACCTATTTTGACCGGCAAAAGAGGCGCAAAGTAAATGGAAATTCCCATCAAGATGTAGATAGATACGATGATTTTTTTCTTACGTTCACGCGCAATGGACTTGGTTTCCCGAAAATCAGCTACATATGCTTGATAGAGCTTGGTATGGTAAAGCCAATCTTCGAAACGCTTGGAACTTCTGGAGAAACAAGCAATAGACAGTAAAAGAAAAGGTGTTGTAGGCAACAAGGGCAAAACAACCCCAACAATAGCCAAGGCCAGTGATAAAAAACCAATTATTAGATAAATAAGACGCATAACTTCTCCTAATTAAAATAATCTTCTTCTAGTTTCGCATACAATGATGAATTTTGTCAAGTTCTAACCAAAAAGAGCCTGAAATTCACTTTCAGGACTCTCCTCTTATTTAATCTTTTCTTCTTCGTAGTCGCCATTGCTACAAACAACCTGCTTGCCACCACCACGAACTTTTTTCTCCATAAGGAAATTGCCACATTTTGGACAGTCACGACCAACAGGCTTGTCCCAAGAGGTAAATTCACATTCTGGATAGCGATTGCAACCATAGAAAAGTCGGTTACGTTTGGTTTTACGCTCAATGATTTGACCTTGATGACAGCTTGGACACTCAACACCAATTTCTTTCACGATTGCTTGGGTATGACGGCAATCTGGGAAATTGCTACAAGCGTAGAACTTGCCAAAACGACCAAGTTTAATAACCATTGGACTGCCACACACTTCACAGTCAAATCCAGCTGGCTCATCCTTAATTTGGATTTTTTCCATTTCTTCTTCAGCCTTGGCGACTTCTTTAGAGAATGGTTTGTAAAAGGCGTCAATGACACGTTGCCACTGCTCTTTTCCGACTTCTACGTCATCCAGTTTGCCTTCCATTTCAGCTGTGAAGGTCACGTTTACGATATCTGGGAAATATTCAACGATGAGCTTGTTAACAATTTCTCCCAACTCTGTTGGTTCAAAGCGTTTGGTTGCAAGGCGAACATAATAACGTTTCTGAATAGTTTCAATGGTTGGTGCGTAGGTTGACGGACGTCCAACCCCATTTTCCTCCAAGGTCTTAATCAATGTCGCTTCGGAATAACGAGCAGGTGGTTGGGTGAAATGTTGCTCTGGTTTGCTATTAACCTGCTTAACTACATCTCCAACAGCCATATCTGGTAACATCTTATTTTTATCAGAATCATTATAAATGGCAAGATAACCATCAAACTTAACCTGACTACCATTGGCAGCAAATTGAACTCCATTTTGAGACAATTTAACAGCCATGGTATCAAAGACAGCAGCTGTCATCTGGCTCGCCACAAAACGATTCCAGATAAGGGTATAAAGCTTGAGCTGATCCTTGTCCAGATACTTAGCGATGCTTTCGGGTGTATTAAATACACTAGATGGGCGAATAGCCTCATGGGCATCCTGAGCACCGGAAGCATTTTTGACCTTGCTACCATGCTTAGAGTACTTGCTACCAAAACGGTCCGTAATGAAGCTTGCTGCTTCGTTCTGTGCCACTGGACTGATACGAGTCGAATCGGTACGCATATAGGTAATCAAACCTTGCACCCCAGACCCAATATTAATCCCTTCATAGAGCTGTTGGGCAACCATCATGGTCTTTCGAGTACGGAAATTGATTTTATTAGCCGCATCCATCTGCATAGATGAAGTGGTATAAGGTAAAGGAGCATTGCGTTTGCGCTCTTTCTTATCCACCTGATCCACTGAAAAGTCTTTATTAGTCAGACGAGACAAGACTTCCTTGACCTCATCATTGCTAGTCAGTTTCAGCTTTTTACCATCCACTCCATAGAAGGAAGCCTGAAATTGCTTGGTTCCCTTTTTAAAGACGCCATCAATTGTCCAATATTCTTCTGGTTGGAAGGCATTAATTTCATTCTCACGGTCAATGATTAACTTAAGCGCAATAGACTGAACGCGCCCTGCTGATAAGCCCTTCTTAACCTTCTTCCACAAAATAGGCGAAATCGAATACCCTACCAAGCGGTCCAAGACCCGACGAGCCTGTTGGGCATCGACCAAGTCCATATCAATCTTGCGCGGTTCTTTAAAAGCATTTTTGACCGCATCCTTGGTAATTTCATTGAACACCACACGGTTGGCATCATTTTCATCCAAGTTGAGAATATGGGCCAAATGCCAAGAAATCGCTTCTCCTTCACGGTCCGGGTCACTCGCCAGAAAGACTTTATTAGCTTTTTTAGCTTCTTTTTTCAAGTCATTGATGAGAGGACCTTTTCCTCGGATATTGATATATTGCGGTTCATAATTATTTTCAATATCGACTGACATACTGGATTTCTTCAAATCACGGATATGCCCGACACTGGCTAAAACCTTGTAGTTTCTGCCTAGATATTTCTCAATCGTTTTCGCCTTAGCAGGCGACTCCACGATGACTAGATTTTTTTTAACTGTTGATTTTTTCTTTTTTGTTGCCGTAGCCACAGTATCACACCTTTTCAAAGTAATAAACTTTATAAAGTGTAAACCATTTTGCCATAACTGTCAAGACTTAGCTACTATATATAGAAGAAAAGTTTGTCCAGTAAGCGGACTTTCTTCTTATACTCAATGAAAATCAAAGAGCAAACTAGGAAGCTAGCCGCAGGCTGTACTTGAGTACGGCAGGGTGAAGCTGACGTGGTTTGAATTTGATTTTCGAAGAGTATTAAAATTCAAATTCCACAAGCACATCTTGACCACTAGTGACCAATTTTGCACCTTCCTGAATCAAATGATGGCATCCGTCTGATAGTCCATCTAAAATGCTACCAGGAATAGCAAAGACATCGCGGCCTTCTTCCATTGCTCGCTCACAGGTAATAAGACTACCTGAGCGCATCTTAGCCTCTGCTACAATCACTCCTCGGCAAAGTCCAGCAATAATGCGATTACGGGCAGGAAAATGAAATTTCAGAGGTTGTTCACCAGGTCCATATTCACTAAGAACCAGATGATCATTGCCGATGTAGTCTTGTAAGCGTTTATTGGCTTTAGGATAAAACACATCCAGACCTGTTCCAATCACTGCAATGGTTTTTCCGCCATTCTGAAGAGCTGCCATATGGGCTGCTGTATCGATACCCTTGGCTAAGCCACTGACGATAACCAGTTCATTTTCCAAGCCCTGAATGACTTTTTCAACTGACTTAGCTCCCTGTTTGCTACAAGCACGACTACCCACAACCGCTACTTTGGGAAATTTTAAGAGATCAAGATTTCCCTTGTAAAATAAAAGCACAGGAGCATCATAAATTTCACTCAAGTCCCAAGGATAACAGTCATCTAAAATAGAGAAAGATGGGAATTTTTGAAACTCCTTCTCCAAATGCGCATCGTCTATCTGAAAATAACGTTCCATAAAAACAGCTGGATTTCGGCAACCTGATATATCTGCAATATCACCCAACAAAAGTTCTTGATCGAAATTTTCACCGTATTCTAGCACTTTCAAAACCTGTTGATTGGTCAAACCTGATTTTTTTAACTTATAGATTTGATAGTTTGTAATTTTCATAAATAACTCCATTTCTTTTTCTACTCATCTATTTATTCGTAAAAAATCAAAAAAACATCCGACTATTTCAGCCAGATGTTGGAATTTTTAATTTTCGTTTTTAAGAATTTCTTCTAATTTATGATAGTCTTGGACACTATCGATTTCATAGATGCTATTGCCTTCTAATTCTTCAACATAGACATCCAACTCTTTGATATTATCCTTAACCATATTGTCCCAATAGAGATCGACAAATTCACCACTTGCATAGGCCTTGTCAATAAAGCTAACAATTTTTGCTGCTGTTGGAACATCCCAGAAGGATACCCCACTAAGGATACGACCTGCCTTGCTATCAACAGTAATGTCTTGAACCTTATAGTCATCTCCATAGACCAAGAACCATTCGTTGGTACAATCTTCACGATAGACACTAAAATAAGTCGAACGAGTCAAATCATTGCGGAACATATTTTTAAAGAGATAATTATCGGCATCAATAACATAGCTATTTGCCAATTCTTCTTTTACAAGATAGAGAGAGTAAAAGTTATTGTAGTCAGCGTATTTATCATTGAAGACGAGGCGAACACCATATTTTTCTTTCAAATAATCGAATTGTTCTTTAAGGTAACCAACAATGATGATGATATCATTGATTCCTTTTTCTTTTAAAAACTCAATTTGGTATTCAATCAAGGGTTTTTGATTAACCTGAACCAAGGCTTTAGGGGTATTTTCAGTCATAGGACGCAAGCGAGTTCCCAAGCCCGCTGCTAAGATAATGGCTTTCACACGAATCTCCTTTATTCTTTAATAATAATATAAACTCCAGCAATGACGACAAGTGACGTAATAATTGTCAGCATATCTAGTGCTGTTCCCAAGAAGAGAGCTGCAAACAAGACCGTCCAAACTACATAACTCACGTTCAAACCTGTAGCCTTGGCTGGTTGCAAGCGATTAATAGCGATATAATAAGCCAAATAGGAAATCATATCAAAGGCTGCAAAGATAATCATGAGACCTAGTAATTGCCCATTGGCTACTTCTGCAAATGACTGATGAGAGAAGAGCACAATCACAAGATAAGACAAGAATGAAGTCACTTGACGAATCAAGAGAGCTTCGATTTCACTCAATTCACTTTCCATGGCAAAGGAGCTAAGAACACTCTCACTTCCCCATGCAATAGCACAAACCAAAGCAGAAAGAATCCCAATGTAGAAGGAATTGACCTGTTCAACCTTATAGGTCTGAGCAATAATCCCTGCAATAATCAAGACAATACCAAACACAGTATTTTTCGAAATCTTGTGCTTCAAAAAGAAGAAAGCCAATAAAACTGAAATCGCAGGATAAATAGCCGATACTGATGAAGCTAAGGAACTTCCGATATACTTAACCGCATAAAGATTGGCCTGCATTCCGATAGGACCTGCTAGCAAGGCTCCGATGATCACACTAACATTGCGAATATTTAAGAAAATTGAGAGACGAACTTTTCCTTCTTTTACCAAGAGAAAAGCTAGTAAGATAAAGATACTCAAGAAATCGTGAGCAGCGGCCACCACAAAGGGTGACAAATCTGTAAAAATCGAAAAGATATAAGCACTAATCGTTAGACCTAAACCCCAGAAAATACCTGAGAGTAGACCAAAAGAAACTCCATTTTTATTTTTCATCAGAACCTCCATAATAAGCCAAACCTTTAACAGCTCTTTGGTAACGACTCACACCATAGTCACCAAAATCTGCACCTTGCTCTTCTTTGTAGACTGTCCATAGACTCCAAATAGCATCTTGTAAAATTTTATAAATGGCAATCTTTTCACGAGAGACAGGTGTTTGCTCACTCTCATAGTGAGATAAGAAGGCTTCTTCCTCTTTACGAGTGAATTCAGACTCTAAAAAGAGGGCAGCCAAATCCCACATTGGATCGTTCATTGATGAATATTCCCAGTCAATCAGATATAGACGTCCTTGAGGTGATTCGATAAAGTTTTCAGGCACCAAATCGATATGACAAGATTTTCTGTCAACACCTAAGTCAGCCAGTCTTTTCTCTAAGGAGAAGACTTCTTCTCGAACAACTTCATAGTTGGCATAAGGGATTTTTTCCTCAATCAAGGATTCGTATTTTTTGATTTCTTCAAAAGGAGCAAATTCTCCTCTTAATTCCTTGCCAGAAGCATGAATGGTTTGTAAAATTGGAGCAATTTTATCAAACTTGGTCTTGATTGACGTTGAATCCAGCGTAATCGCAGATTCGATATACTCATTTACTTTGATACCAGCTTCAATATCAAAAAGATAATTTTTTACATCTAAGTCTAAATCCTTTAGTAGTTCAAGATTGTACTTTTCATCTTGACGATTGATCAGCTTTTCTGTCCCCTTACCAAAGAACTTAACAATGTACTGCTTATTTGTTGTTTTGACCAAATAGTTTTGATTGGTCATTCCCCCCAGTTGTTCAACACTGAGGACTTCCTCTTCTTGACTAAGCAAGGAAGAAATTTTTTCTTTAATGATTTTCTCCACAATTAACCTCCAGCACTTATACTTCCCACTTAAACACTGTTTTAAAGGCTGTGTTTAAATCGGTAGCAAAGACACGGTGAATATCTTTAATTTCTCTTACAGGTTCTTCTAGATAAAGGATATTTTTAAGACGATTGGCAAATTTCTTGACTTCCATCATTTGGATAGCATTTTCAAAATCAATGCGACCAGAACGAGAGGACCCAACCAAGAGCAAGCCTTTTTCTAAGGCATCACGTGTATTGAGAGTGACTTTATACTCGCTAACACCCATCATGAGAATCGTTCCCTGAGGACGAATGTAGCGAATCAAATCATTAATAGCTGGTCCAGTACCATCACCACCACAACACTCAAAAGCATGGTCAAAGGCCAAATCTTCAGGAATATTATCAGTAATATAACATTCTTTAGCAAAAGAGAAGAGTTCCAATTTTTCCCAGTGACGACCAATAACCACAATCTCTGCTTCTGGAAAAGTATAATTGATAATATTGGCAACTACAAAAGCTAAACTTCCATCTCCGATAACGGCGATTCGGTCACGCTTGCTGTGAGCAAGAGTCAGTAAGCGATTCATGGCGTGCATACCAACACTGACAAACTCTGTAATGGCTGCAACCGTGTCTTCAATGGCATCATAAGCCACCACACGGTTTTTAGGGAGAGAAACAAACTCTCTCATAAAGCCATCAAAGCCACTAGACAAGAAATGGGTCCCGGTCATGTAGTTCTCATAGAATTCTTCATCGCTCTGCATAGGAGGCTGATTGGGAATCATGACAACTTTTTGCCCAACCTCATAGGTTCCTGTCGGATCAGAAATAACGGTTCCACATGACTCGTGAATCATTGCCATTGGAAGTTTTTTATTCAAAATCTTTGGATCCCGTTTTCCTTGATAGTAACGCTGATCCGCATGACAGACCGCCATATAATTAGGGCGGATGAGGATATGATTCTCTTGGTCAATATCCTCTTCCTGGTATTTGACGTTGATAAACTTAGGTTTAGTCAGTTGATAAATTTGATTAATCATATCACTAGTCTTTCTCAATCATACTTTTTGCAATCTTCAAATCTGTCACTGTTGTGATTTTTAGATTTGAGTATTCCCCCTTAGCCAAGGCCACATCTTTTCCTTTGATCACAAAGATTTTACATGCATCTGTCAAGATTTCCTTCTCTTCAGCAGAGAGAGAACCGTAAAGGTCCATGAAGTCCTTGCAACGGAACGTTTGAGGTGTTTGTCCTTGATAGAGGTGAGCACGATTTGGGATATCTGTAATAAATTGACCGTTGGTGCTTTCAACGATGGTATCAACAGCTTCTACCACTGTGTCCACTGCGTCATGATTTTGGGCAAGTTGAATATTGTCCTGAATCATGCGAAGCGTAATAAACGGACGAACAGAATCGTGGGTAACAACGATGTCCTCTGGAGTAAGCGGACGATAAGCATCGATAGCTTCAATGATTTTCTCAATACTCGTATTACGATCAGCACCACCTTTTGTAATGATGATACGATCCTTATGAAGAGGTAGATATTTATCTACAAGATCTTCTGCATGAGAAACCCAGTCTCCATGAACCCCAACCACAATTTTTTCAATACTTGGTTCCAAGACAAATTTTTCAATTGTATGAATCAAAATAGGTCGATCACCTAGCTCTAAAAATTGTTTTGGCAAATTACTAATTCCCATGCGAGTACCAGTTCCACCGGCAAGAATTCCTGCATAAATCATCTATTTTCTCCTTTGTATTACTAAAAAAACTTATTCTCTCTATTATACCACAATCTAGTCCTATCATGAAAGAAATACCGGACCTCCCTTTCTAGAATAGGAGGATTAGGCAGTTCTATATCTTCGAAGAAACTAGCTCATTTCTAGTAATGACTAGGAATTCTGTAGCAATTACTAATAAATGGCTGTGAAATTTTAGAGTTCTTTAGAATAATATACTTTCCTTAAAGAAAACTTAAAATTATGCTTTGAAACTTCAAAGGAATCGCTTGACTTACTACCCTTCATTTCTTATTAGCTAACTTTATGATATAATGAAAAACGAGGTAAATTGAATGAAAAGTATAAAATTAAATGCTCTATCTTACATGGGAATTCGTGTCTTAAATATTATTTTTCCCATCCTAACTGGAACCTATGTAGCGCGCGTCTTGGACCGAACTGACTATGGTTACTTCAACTCAGTTGACACTATTTTGTCATTTTTCTTACCCTTTGCGACTTATGGAGTCTATAACTACGGTTTACGGGCCATCAGTAATGTCAAGGATAACAAAAAAGATCTTAATAGAACCTTCTCCAGTCTTTTTTATTTGTGCATAGCTTGTACAATTTTGACCACCGCTGTCTATATCCTTGCCTATCCTCTCTTCTTTACTGATAATCCAATCATCAAAAAAGTATACCTTGTTATGGGGATTCAACTCATTGCCCAGATTTTTTCAATCGAATGGGTCAATGAAGCTCTGGAAAATTATAGTTTTCTCTTTTACAAAACTGCCTTCATCCGTATCCTGATGCTGGTCTCTATTTTCCTGTTTGTCAAAAATGAACACGATATTGTTATCTACACACTTGTGATGAGTTTATCGACACTGATTAACTATCTGATTAGTTATTTTTGGATTAAAAGAGACATCAAACTTGTTAAAATCAACCTAAGTGATTTTAAACCACTCTTTCTCCCGCTGACAGCCATGTTAGTCTTTGCCAATGCCAATATGCTCTTCACTTTTTTAGATCGCCTCTTCCTCGTTAAAACAGGAATTGATGTCAACGTTAGTTACTATACCATGGCTCAACGAATTGTGACCGTTATTGCTGGTGTTGTAACAGGAGCTATCGGAGTGAGTGTGCCTCGTCTCAGTTATTATCTAGGAAAAGGCGACAAGGAAGCCTATGTCGCACTTGTTAACAGAGGCAGTCGAATCTTTAACTTCTTTATCATCCCACTGAGTTTTGGACTCATGGTTTTAGGACCAAATGCCATCCTACTTTACGGTAGTGAAAAATATATCGGAGGCGGTATCTTAACCTCTCTCTTCGCTTTTCGTACGATTATCCTGGCACTGGATACCATTCTTGGTTCCCAAATTCTCTTTACAAATGGCTATGAAAAACGAATCACAGTCTATACAGTCTTTGCAGGATTACTCAATTTGGCCTTAAATAGTCTTCTCTTTTTTAACCAAATCGTGGCTCCTGAGTACTACTTACTGACAACTATGCTATCAGAGGCCTCTCTACTTGTTTTCTATATCATTTTCATCCATAGAAAACAACTTATTCACTTGGGACATATCTTTAGCTATACTGTTCGATACTCGCTCTTTTCACTTTCCTTTGTAGGAATTTATTTCCTGATTAATTTATTGTATCCTGTAGATATGGTCATTAATTTGCCATTTTTGATTAATACTGGTTTGATTGTCTTGCTATCAGCCATCTCTTATATTAGTCTACTTGTCTTCACAAAAGATAGCATTTTCTATGAATTTTTAAACCATGTCCTAGCCTTAAAAAATAAATTCAAAAGATCATAGGAGTATAGAATGAAACAACTAACTATTGAAGATGCCAAACAAATTGAATTAGAAATTTTGGATTATATTGATACTCTCTGTAAAAAGCACAATATCAACTATATTATTAACTACGGGACTCTGATTGGGGCAGTTCGACATGAGGGCTTTATCCCTTGGGACGACGATATTGATTTATCCATGCCTCGAGAAGACTACCAACGATTTATAAACATTTTTCAAAAGGAAAAAAGCAAATATAAGCTCCTATCCTTGGAAACAGATAAAAACTACTTTAACAACTTTATCAAAATCACCGACAGTACGACTAAAATAATCGATACTCGAAATACGAAAACCTATGAGTCTGGTGTCTTTATTGACATTTTCCCTATGGACCGATTTGATGATCCTAAGGTCATTGATACTTGTTACAAACTGGAAAGTTTTAAACTTCTGTCTTGCAGTAAACACAAAAATATTGTCTATAAAGATAGCCTTTTAAAAGATTGGATACGAACAGCCTTTTGGTTGCTACTTCGACCTGTTTCTCCTCGTTACTTCGCACATAAAATAGAGAAAGAAATTCAAAAATATAGTCGTGAGAATGGGCAGTATATGGCCTTTATCCCTTCTAAATTTAAGGAAAAGGAAGTCTTTCCAAGTGGTACTTTTGATAAAACAATCGATTTAGCCTTTGAAAATTTAATCCTTCCAGCACCTGAAAAATTTGATACTATTTTGACTCAATTTTATGGGGATTATATGACCTTGCCACCTGAAGAAAAACGCTTCTACAGTCATGAATTTCATGCCTACAAATTGGAGGATTAGGATGCAATATTTAAAAAAAGAAGAAATTAAAGAAATTCAACTAGCCCTGCTAGATTATATTGATGAGACTTGTAAGAAACATAATATTCCTTATTTTCTCAGTTATGGAACCATGCTTGGAGCTATCCGCCACAAAGGTATGATTCCCTGGGATGATGATATTGATATTTCTCTCTATCGTGAAGATTATGAACGTTTACTGGATATTATAGAGAAAGAAAATCACCCTCGCTACAAGGTTCTTTCCTACGACACTTCTTCTTGGTACTTCCATAATTTCGCATCGATTTTGGATACTTCTACTGTTATCGAAGACCATGTTAAGTACAAGCGTCATGACACCAGTCTCTTTATCGATGTCTTCCCAATTGATCGCTTTACAGACTTGAGCATTGTCGACAAGAGTTATAAGTATGTAGCCCTTCGTCAACTAGCTTATATCAAAAAATCACGAGCAGTTCACGGCGATAGCAAATTAAAAGATTTTCTTAGATTATGTAGTTGGTACGCTCTCCGATTTGTCGATCCCCGCTACTTTTACAAGAAAATTGATCAACTAGTCAAAAATGCTGCAACCAACACTCCTCAATATGAAGGAGGAATCGGGATTGGTAAGGAAGGAATGAAAGAAATATTCCCAGTTGATACCTTTAAAGAACTGATTTTAACTGAGTTTGAAGGCCGTATGTTACCAGTCCCTAAAAAATATGATCAATTTTTAACACAGATGTATGGTGATTATATGACACCACCATCAAAGGAACTGCAAGAATGGTACAGTCATAGTATTAAAGCTTATCGCAAAAATTGATTAAGGGCGACTATACAAACTACTAAAATAGAGGTTATTCAAAAACTTAATTTTAGTAGAAAATGAAGTAAATCTTCCCACAATAAAACGCATAATATCAAGTTTTCAACACTTAATATTATGCGTTTTTTGATTTAGATACTCTTTGACCCAGCCTCCTTCACGTTGTTTAAGCCTCATTGCTCTTGACTCGTCACTTGCCTCTCAAAGAGGCTTTAGTATTACTTACCACTATCCCTAAAGGGATCCTCATATTCTTTTACACTTAATTTATCTAGTGCTATATCATGCTTTACTCGTTCTCAAATTTTCATACTCGTGAAGAAATCATCCACTGGATAATTTCTTTAATCTTGAATATATTTCTTAATTGTAGCTTCATTGAGTCCCACCGTACTCATATAATAACCTTCCGCCCAGAAATGCCGATTCCCAAACTTGTACTTGAGATTGGCGTGTTTATCAAACATCATGAGTGCACTTTTTCCTTTTAAATAACCCATGAAACTAGAAACACTTGTCCTTGGTGGAATACTTACTAACATGTGTACATGGTCTGGCATTAAGTGACCCTCGATAATTTCAACTCCTTTATAACTACACAAGCGATGAAATATTTCGCCTAAACTACTTCGATATTGATTATAGATAACTTTTCGTCTATACTTAGGGGTGAACACAATGTGATAGAACAGTGCCACTTTGTGTGCGATAAACTATGAGCCTTTTGTGCCATATTTTTCTCCTTTCGCTTTACAATTGGCTTGAACACCTTTATTGTATCGCGTTTGGAGTTTTTTGGGGTATAACCTTCAACGTGCACCCGAATAGCGGGTGGTTTTTTGTCTCGCACCTAGCGGAGCGAGACGGACTGAAAGTCGCATAAGAAAAAACGTTGATTTAACAACGTTTTACCAAGGAATTCAAAAGAATGCAAAGGAATAATGGAGCCGGTGGGAGTCGAACCCACGTCCAAACACCTGCCAACATATTTGTCTACAACCATAGGTTATGTATTAGTTTAACAGTCCCTCGACACATAACTCAAGCCTAGAAACTGCGAGTCTATCAATCTCTTATCAAGCCGCTAGACAAGACTTGATCGTATCTCGCTAATAATAAGACCTGTCATTGAACACGAGCAATCCAAATCGGGTCACGCCTGCTGGTTTTTAGGCAGCTAGAGCGTAAGAAGTGTTATTTTTTGCAGTTATATTTAACTGAGCGTTTACGTCGCCACACGAGTCGCAAAATATGCCTCATAATGCCTGTCGAATCCGTAACGACCCCAAAAGACAATAAAACCATTATACCTTATCTAACACAAAAATGCAAAAAGAAAATCAATGAACTACAAAAGATAGTCTTTCAAAGCTTTGGTCAAAGCCTGATAACCAGTAATACTGAGATGCAGCCCATCAGTTGTATATTCTTTTTTGAGTTGGCCTGCTTGATCTATCAAACTATCAAAAACTGGCACAAATTCTACCTGCATATAGGCAGAGGCAAGTTCTTTATAGGCTTGATTCCATTTCTTAATTTTTTCATTCGTGCGGATATAGACTGTCTGCTTGTACTCCTCGCTCTCATTGACTGGCAAAATGGAAAGCAATTTTATCTCTGTCAGCGGATAGTCGTGAGCAATGGATTGAATGATAGCTTCAAGATTATTGAGAGCCTCATTCACAGGAACATCTTTTCCAATATCGTTCGTCCCAATTAAAAGGACAATTTTATCTACCGCTCCACCGTAAAGATGCGCATCTAGATTCTCTCGTAACAGCCCTGTCTGATAACCTCGAATGCCTCGATTGACAATCGTCTTTGCAGTCCCAAACAACTCCTGCAGAGGATAATACTCAACAATGGAATCCCCAATAAAAAGAATGTCTGGTTCAACAACAAAAACTTGATTTAAGTGACGATACTTGGTTTGAATTTTTTCTTGTTCCTTTAGTAACCAATTTTCTAATAACTGTACTGCCACTTCATTCTCCTTTTTCTAACCAGTTTTCCAAGACTTGATAAACTCCTCCTTGGCTGTTGGCTGGCGCTAGAGCCGTCGCCACAGCTTTGGCTTTATCATCAGCATTTTCCATCGCATAGGCAATTCCAGCCATTTCAAGCATTTCAACATCATTTTCACTGTCACCAAAAGCCATGATTTGTTGGGGGTTCAAGTCCCAGCGCTTGAGTAATTCTTCCAAGCCCCATGCTTTATGAATTCCAGCTTGAAGGATATCAATGCAACCATAGCCACTCGATACAGCACGAACACGGCCTTCAAAGAGGTTATTGATTTCTTCCAAGACCGAACTCAAACGTTCCTCACCAACAACCATACTCATCTTGAGCACACCACCAAAGAGATCAGAGGTTAATTCATCCACAAATTGCATCCGTTGGTAGAATTTTTCAATCATTTCTGGAGTCATAAAACTTTCAAGATCTGTAAAAATCGTACCTTCTTTGACGAAACCACCCTTCATCCCCGTTACAACAAACTGGTCCTGACATTCTCGACCCTTGAAATGAGCCAAAGCCTTGTCGACAATGCCATCATCCCAAGTCTGGGCCTGAATCAGTTCATTGTTTTCAAAAATACGAGCACCATTAGCAACCACCAGAACCACTCGATTCACCAAGTGCTCCAGTAGTTGCCTCATGCGGTGAATTTCATTCCCCGTCGCGATGACAAAACGAATACCCCTCTGATCCAACTGATCTAAAATCTTTTCCAGTCGTGGGAGATCAAGCTGGCCTCTAGCATCCAGCAAGGTCCCATCCATATCTGTCGCAATTACTTTAATCGTCATTTTCTTTCCTCTGGATTTAAGCTAGTCCCACTTCAATCCCACATGTTCATTCATTTCTTTATAAGCTGTATCAATTCGTTCCTTAGTCGCTTCATCTAACTGGTCACGATGACTACCACCCTCGATAAAATCTTCTAAGATGTAGGTTTGGTAAAGGTAGAGTGGATAACCTTCTGGAGAATAGGTTCCTTTTGGTGTACGGTTTACCCAAGAAGGATGCGCTTTGGCAGTTTCGATTGTCGTCTTACCGGCTTTTTTCTTAATAGTCACATCCATGAGCACGCCACGTTCAGTCCACTTAGCATTTTCTACCCCTTCCATGGTCTCAATTCGTTGATTTGAAATGAAGTTCCCCATTGAATAGATAATGAGTTTCTTGTCCCCATCTTTTTCAACCGTTTCAGATGGTTCAACGACGTGAGGGTGACCTCCAAATATAATATCTGCTCCCCAATCAATCATCTTGTGATATAAAGCTTTTTGCTCTTCAGTCGGTTCTATGCGATACTCAACACCCATTTGTGGCATGATAATGGTAATATCTGCTTCCTTTTCCGCTCGTTCAATTTCAGACTTCATTTTATTCTCATCTAAATCTGAAAGATAGTGATTATAATCCTCCTGAGAAATATTTTGCTCAATTCCATTAAATCCATAAGAATAAGCCAAAAGTGCAACCTTGATACCATTCACTTCCTTAATGACCAGCGGAGCCTGATCACGTGGCTCGTGTGTATAAACTCCAATTGGAGTGATTCCAGCCTTCTTAATAATATCGGCCGTTGAAATAACTCCCTCAATTTGCGAATCCAAAATATGATTATGAGCCAAATCTAGAACATGATAACCTGCATCCTTAATAGCATCCATAACTTCAGCAGGAGCATTAAAGAGAGGATAACCTGCTAAATAATGATCCTTATTAATGGTCCCTTCAAAGTCACCAATAGCTAAGTCTGCTTGCTTAAGCCAAGGTGTCACATACTCAAAATTCTCATGAAAATCATAGGTTCCATCATCCTTTTTTGCTGAAAAGTAAAGAATATCATGATAAAGCAAATCACCATGAGCCATAATTCTAGCAGTTTTTTCCTCTTCCTGATCTTTGGAATGTTGATTCGTCTTATTAGCTTCTTGAGAAATAGTATCCTTTTTCTGACTAGTCAAGGGAATTCCTTGAAAACTTTCAAACAACAAGATCAAGCCCATTGATAAAGCAACTGCTAGCAAAAGTATCGCCACAAATCCCTTATTACTCCACTTACGATAACTCCTAAAAAAGTTTACAAACCCCCTCATAAAACGAAAAGCTGAACCACTCTGATTTCTATCTTGTCTTCTTTGCATCTTCATTCTCCCTACTTTCTTATGCAAGCCTTTTCTTTTTATTATATCACAGATAAGAAATTCTTTCACAACTGAATCGAACCTGCTAGGTATTTTCTATATAAACTTAATGCCGTAATGCTTTCAATCCTTGTCATTTTGTGATATCATGTAGAGGTAATGAAAGGAGAGAAAATGTCTGCTATAGAACGTATTACAAAAGCTGCTCACTTGATTGATATGAACGATATTATCCGCGAGGGGAACCCAACTCTACGCGCAGTTGCTGAGGAAGTTACTTTCCCCCTATCTGATCAGGAAATCATCCTTGGTGAAAAGATGATGCAATTCCTCAAACATTCCCAAGATCCTGTCATGGCTGAAAAATTGGGACTCCGCGGTGGGGTTGGACTGGCTGCTCCTCAATTGGATATCTCAAAACGCATTATCGCTGTTTTGGTACCTAATATTGTCGAAGAAGGTGAAACTCCAAAGGAAGCCTACGACTTACAAGCCATTATGTATAATCCAAAAATCGTCTCGCACTCTGTTCAAGACGCTGCTCTTGGTGAAGGAGAAGGTTGCCTGTCTGTTGACCGTAACGTGCCTGGCTACGTAGTTCGCCATGCCCGCGTTACTGTTGACTACTTTGACAAAGATGGGGAAAAACACCGTATCAAGCTCAAAGGTTACAACTCCATCGTTGTTCAGCATGAAATTGACCACATCAACGGAATCATGTTTTACGATCGTATCAATGAAAAAGACCCATTTGCAGTTAAAGATGGTTTACTAATTCTAGAATAAAGAAAATCCCGTTGCAAGACGGGGTTTTGTGTTATAATAGAGGCATGAAAACAAATGATATTGTCTATGGCGTCCATGCCGTTACCGAAGCCCTCCTTGCAAATACTGGAAACAAACTCTACCTCCAAGAAGATCTCCGAGGTAAGAATGTTGAGAAAGTCAAGGAACTGGCTACAGAAAAGAAGGTATCCATTTCTTGGACTTCAAAAAAATCCCTCTCTGAGATGACTGAAGGTGCTGTCCACCAAGGTTTTGTTCTACGAGTGTCTGAATTTGCCTATAGCGAATTAGAACACATCCTAGCAAAAACACGTCAAGAAGAAAATCCACTTCTATTGATTCTGGATGGCTTAACTGACCCTCACAACCTAGGATCCATCCTGAGAACAGCCGACGCGACCAATGTTTCAGGTGTCATCATTCCCAAACACCGTGCTGTGGGAGTTACTCCTGTCGTTGCCAAAACGGCCACAGGTGCTATTGAGCATGTTCCAATCGCCCGAGTGACCAATCTCAGTCAAACCTTAGATAAACTTAAGGATGAAGGTTTCTGGACCTTTGGAACAGATATGAACGGTACTCCTTGCCATAAGTGGAATACAAAAGGGAAAATCGTCCTCATCATCGGAAATGAAGGAAAAGGTATCTCTAGCAACATCAAAAAACAGGTAGATGAAATGATTACCATTCCGATGAATGGACATGTTCAAAGCCTTAATGCCAGTGTTGCTGCGGCCATTCTTATGTATGAAGTTTTCCGAAATCGCCTATAAAAGAGGCTGGACAAAAACTTACTTCTAAATAGAACCGCACAGTGATTTCAGCTTTGCTCACAATAAAGCTGAAATCACTGTGCGGTTTTTGAATAGCTGATTTGTAGATTAAATTCTTGAACAATTTTGTAAAATCCATACTCATGAAAATGAGTCCTATCTCTACTACGCTGGTCTACTTGTCTCTAACATACACTCTGAACACGCCAAAAATATTCTCTAATTTGCTAAAAGTGCAATTAATTGCCCTCCTCCATTTGACATAGATACTAGATTCTTCTTAGATATATCATGTGTTCTAAACGAAGTTTCCTAAAGAAATTCTAAGTTGTATCGTAACCAATTGATTTCTGAGTCCCTTATATAAGAAAATGAGCATCTCCAACTACGAGAATGCTCATTTTTTATTGTATAGGCACATTTTTACATCTGTTTTAAACGTTCAATCCGTTCTGAGATAGGTGGGTGGGTATAAAAGAGTTTTTGGAACCCTCCCCCTTTCTTGGGATCATTGATATAAAGTGCACTACTGGCATCATCTACAGGACGACTCATAGGTTTACTATTATCCAACTTATGGAGAGCATTAATCATCCCTTGAGGATTGCGCGTCAACTCGACACTGGAAGCATCAGCTAGGAATTCCCTCTGACGAGAAATAGCGAGTTGTACCAAGGTTGCAGCGAGAGGTGCCAGCACAATAGCTAATAAAGAAACCACTAGCATAATGATTTCAAGACCATTTCCGTCTCGATCATCGTCACTTCGTCTGCGACCTGCTCCGCCCCACCACATCATACGACCTGCCATACTAGAAAGCATGGTGATAGCACTAGCAAGGGCAACAGCAATAGTCGAAATACGGATATCGTAATTACGAATATGACTGACTTCATGTCCCATAACAGCTTCTAGTTCTTCACGATTCATGATAGCTAGGAGACCTGAAGTTGCAGCAACTGCAGCATTTTGAGGATTGGAACCTGTCGCAAAGGCATTTAAGGCTGGATCATCAATGATGAAAACACGAGGCATAGGAATCTGAGCGACCATAGCCATATCTTCCACTACATGATAGAGGCCTGGTGCCGTTTGTTCATCCACCTCACGCGCCCCATTCATAGACATGACAATCTCAGTAGACTGAAAAATCATGGATAAAGCATAGATAAAGCCGATAATCAGTGCGATAACCAAACCACCAAGCCCAGATCGCATAAAGAGGTAACCAACCGCATAGCCAACAAGAGCTAAGAGTAGGAAAAATACCAGCAACAAAATCCAGGTTTTTCGTTTATTGCTTGCAATTTGATCAAACAGCATCTTAGTCACCTAAACCGCTAAAATCAACCTTAGGAACTGCCTTTTCCTCTTCTGGTGTTTGAAGGAAATCTGCTGCTTTAAATCCAAACATTCCAGCGATAATATTGCTTGGGAAAGTCTCTAATTTTACATTGTAGTTGCTGACAACACTGTTGTAAAGTTGACGAGAGTAAGAAATTTTATTTTCTGTGTTTGTCAACTCCTCTTGCAATTTAACAAAGTTGGCACTAGCTTTCAAATCTGGATAGCTTTCTGCAACTGCAAAAATACCTGAAACCTGACGAGTAAGGGCATCACTAGCTTTCATAGCTTCTGCTGGTGAAGTCGCTGCCGCCACTTGGTTACGCAGTTCTGCTACCTTTTCAAGGGTAGAACCTTCATATTTGGCATAACCTTTTACAGTTTCAATCAAGTTTGGCAAGAGATCATTTCGACGTTTCAACTGAACATCAATCTGACTCCAAGCCTCCTTTGTTTGCATACGATTCTTAACCAAACCGTTATAGCTAACAATCACAAAAATAACAATAAGAGCGATAACTCCAAGAATAATCCAAGTCATTTTTATAATTCCTTTCTGTTTTTAGATTAGTACCAGTATATCAAATTTTTAATGATTGTGGTAAAATAAGATGATACTAAAGAAGGAAATAACTATGAAACCAGAAACATTTTACAATTTGCTTGCCGAGCAAAATCTTCCACTTTCGGACCAGCAAAAAAAACAATTTGAACGTTATTTTGAGCTCTTGGTTGAGTGGAATGAAAAGATTAATTTAACAGCCATTACAGACAAGGAAGAAGTCTATCTCAAACATTTTTACGATTCGATTGCTCCAATATCAAGAAGTTTGATTCCCAATGAAACTATCAAACTTCTTGATATTGGAGCTGGAGCGGGATTTCCTAGTCTACCAATGAAAATACTCTATCCTCAGTTAGATGTGACTATCATTGATTCACTCAATAAGCGCATTAACTTCCTCCAACTCTTGGCTCAAGAACTGGATTTGCACGATGTCCATTTCTACCATGGACGTGCAGAAGACTTTGCCCAAGACAAGAACTTCCGTGCTCAATATGATTTTGTAACGGCTCGTGCGGTTGCCCGCATGCAGGTTTTGTCTGAATTGACTATTCCCTACCTTAAGGTTAGCGGAAAACTATTGGCACTCAAGGCCAGCAATGCGCCTGAGGAGTTATTAGAAGCTAAGAATGCCCTCAACCTCCTTTTTAGTAAGGTCGAAGACAATCTCAGCTACGCCTTACCTAATGGAGATCCGCGTTATATCACAGTGGTGGAAAAGAAAAAAGAAACGCCAAATAAATATCCACGTAAGGCTGGCATGCCCAACAAACGCCCGCTTTAAACTTTTTAGTAAAAAAATATTTACAAAGTTTGTAATTTTTGCTATACTATCACAAGCAAAGGTTTTTAATGTCATCCCGTGAGGTGACGAAGACGCAGAAATATTTAAAACTCTTTAAAGTCTAGATTTTAAAGAAGTCTTACTCTGAGGGCCTATTGCTGTAAAATAATGGGCTCTTTTTTGATGCCCAAAAGTGAGGTTTATATGAAACAAGAATCAACTGTTGATTTGTTACTAGACGTTGACCAACGTCCTTCAGCTGGCAAAGGAATTCTCCTTAGTTTCCAACACGTTTTCGCCATGTTCGGTGCGACCATCTTGGTACCATTGATTTTGGGAATGCCTGTATCTGTTGCCCTTTTTGCTTCAGGTGTTGGAACACTCATCTACATGATTTCAACTGGTTTTAAAGTTCCAGTTTATCTAGGTTCTTCATTTGCCTTTATCACAGCTATGTCGCTAGCTATGAAGGAACTAGGAGGGGATGTATCAGCTGCACAAACAGGGGTTATCCTTACAGGTTTTATCTATGTCCTTGTGGCTGCAAGTGTTCGTTTTGCGGGTACAAAATGGATTGATAAACTCTTACCACCAATCATCATCGGACCTATGATCATCGTTATCGGTCTTGGACTTGCAGGTTCAGCTGTTACCAATGCTGGTCTTGTAGCTGATGGAAATTGGAAAAATGCTCTTGTAGCAGTTGTTACTTTCTTGATTGCTGCCTTTATCAATACAAAAGGAAAAGGCTTCTTACGAATCATTCCATTCCTCTTTGCTATTATCGGTGGTTACCTCTTCGCACTAACTCTTGGCTTGGTTGACTTTACACCAGTTCTTAAAGCCAACTGGTTTGAGATTCCTGGTTTCTACTTGCCATTTAGCACAGGTGGTGCCTTTAAAGAATACAATCTTTACTTTGGTCCAGAAACTATCGCTATCTTGCCAATCGCTATCGTAACAATTTCTGAACATATCGGAGACCATACTGTTTTGGGTCAAATCTGTGGCCGTCAATTCTTGAAAGAACCAGGTCTTCACCGTACTCTTCTTGGTGACGGTATCGCAACTTCTGTTTCTGCCTTCCTTGGTGGACCAGCCAATACAACTTACGGAGAAAATACAGGGGTTATCGGTATGACTCGTATCGCTTCTGTCTCAGTTATCCGTAATGCTGCCCTTATCGCAATTGCCCTTAGCTTCCTTGGCAAATTTACTGCCTTGATTTCAACTATTCCAAATGCTGTACTTGGTGGTATGTCAATCCTTCTCTATGGGGTTATCGCCAGCAACGGTTTGAAAGTTTTGATCAAAGAACGTGTTGATTTTGGTCAAATGCGTAACCTAATCATCGCAAGTGCTATGTTGGTTCTTGGACTTGGAGGAGCTATCCTTAAACTTGGTCCAGTTACCCTTTCAGGTACTGCCCTATCAGCCATGACAGGAATCATCTTGAACTTAATCTTGCCACACGAAAATAAAGACTAGTAGTCTAAACATATCAAAAAACGAGCATTTCCAATTACGGAAGTGCTCATTTTTCTTATTTCTAAAAAAGGAAAGCCCTGCGACCTTCCCTTGTCTTACTTGCGTTTCTTCTTCGCTTTTTTCATTTTGTTAGCCATGCGTTTCATAGACTGTTTCATAGCAAATTCACCGATTTTACCTTTTAGACCGCCACCAAACATCTGGCTCATATCTGGCATTCCTGCTCCTCCGAGAGCGGATAAGTCAGGCATACCACCTTGTCCCATCATGCCTTCGAGGGCTGACATATCCATGCCACCAGGCATGTTTTTAGGAAGATTGTTAGGGTTGATGCCCATTTGCTTCATCATCTTGTTCATATCGCCAGACATGACTCCCTGCATAAGCTGTTTAGCCTGGTTAAAGTCTTTAATGAATTTATTGACTTCGACAAAGGTATTTCCAGAACCAGCTGCGATACGACGGCGACGACTTGGATTTAGCAATTCTGGATTTTCACGTTCTTCAGGAGTCATAGAAGAAACAATGGCACGTTTACGAGCAATCTGACGCTCATCCACCTTCATGTTTTGAAGGGCTGGATTGTTAGCCATACCTGGAATCATCTTGAGCAAGTCTTCCATCGGCCCCATATTTTGCACCTGATCCAACTGATCAATGAAATCATTGAAATCAAAGGTATTCTCACGCATCTTCTCAGCCATTTCAAGGGCTTTTTGCTCATCATATTCTTGAGAAGCTTTCTCAATCAGAGTGAGCATATCCCCCATGCCAAGGATACGACTAGACATACGGTCTGGGTGGAAGGTCTCAATATCCGTAATCTTTTCACCTGTACCAGTGAACTTGATTGGTTTTCCAGTAATGTGTCGAACAGATAGGGCAGCACCACCACGAGTATCGCCATCAATCTTAGTAAGGATAACCCCAGTCACTTCTAACTGAGCATTAAACTCACGCGCAACATTGGCCGCTTCCTGACCAATCATAGCGTCAACGACAAGGAGAATTTCGTTTGGTCGAGCCAGTGCTTTCACGTCACGAAGCTCATTCATGAGGAGCTCATCAATCTGCAAACGACCTGCCGTATCAATCAAGACATAGTCGTTATGATTGGCTTGGGCTTGTTCCAAACCTTGACGAACAATATCAACAGCTGGTACTTCTGTTCCAAGTGCAAAGACAGGCACATCAATCTGTTGCCCCAGTGTCCTCAGCTGATCAATGGCAGCTGGACGGTAAATATCCGCCGCAATCATCAAGGGACGAGCATTTTCTTCCTTCTTGAGTTTATTGGCCAATTTACCTGCAAAAGTTGTTTTACCAGCCCCCTGCAAACCGACCATCATGATAATCGTAGGAATCTTAGGTGACTTGATAATCTCTGCTGTATCAGAACCTAAAACAGCTGTCAATTCCTCATCTACAATTTTAATAATCTGTTGCGCTGGGTTAAGGGTATCAATGACCTCATGTCCGACTGCACGCTCACGAACTTTCTTAATAAAGTCCTTTACAACAGGCAAGGCAACGTCAGCTTCGAGCAAGGCCAAGCGAATTTCTTTGGTTGCCTCTTGAACATCAGACTCTGAGATTTTTCCTTTTTTACGTAGATTTTTAAAGACGTTCTGCAAACGTTCTGTTAAACTTTCAAATGCCATGTTTCTTCCTCTTATTCTCTATTATCAATGCTTGTTAAAATTTCTATCTGCTCCTGCAGAAAGTCATCCTTGGGATAGCGCTCCAAAATCTGATCAAAAATCTGACTGCGGACAATGTAGTCCGAGTACATGTGCAATTTCATCTCATAATCTTCCAGAATCTTTTCTGTCCGCTTGATATTATCATAGACAGCCTGACGACTGACGCCGAACTCTTCAGCAATCTCAGCGAGGCTGTAATCATCAGCGTAGTAGAGCTCTATATAATTCATTTGCTTATCTGTCAAAAGCGCTGCATAAAATTCAAAGAGCGCATTCATACGATTGGTTTTTTCGATTTCCATAACTTTTATTATACCAAAAATTAGCCTAATCTACCACACTAGCAAGCTAATCCGAGAAGATAGCCAGGTAAATTTGAAAAAGACATGAGCCTAGCCCCAAGTAATTTCCAATTGATAGCTGGCAAAGGGATGTCCCTCTTGATTTTGTAGTTGATAATCTAGTTCAATCTTTTGCCCATCAACTTGATAATGGCTCGTTTGGATGATAAACTCCTGCATGCCCATTGGTGTAGGAATATAGGCCAAACTATCACTATCCTTTAGGAAGCGCATAATGGTCTTGGGATTGGAAAAACGACTCATCACTAGTTCTTGATCATGAAATTTAATCACTACTTTTTCCTTTTCCTCATTGTAAAAAAGCAGATAGCTATAATCTCCCTTTTCATGCACTTCAACGTCATAAAGCTGGTCAATCACTTCCAACTGCTCATCAAACTGAATCCTATTTCGCATCCGAATCTTCACATCAAGTCCTCTTTCTTCTCTCTTGTTCTACTATTTTACCAAAAACTCTAGCTTTTTGCTATAATGGTCATATGAACGAAAAAGTATTCCGTGACCCAGTTCACAACTACATCCATGTCAATAATCAAATCATCTATGACTTGATTAATACAAAAGAATTTCAACGTTTGCGCCGTATCAAACAACTAGGAACTTCCAGTTATACCTTCCACGGTGGGGAACACAGCCGCTTCTCCCATTGTCTAGGAGTGTATGAGATTGCACGACGTATCACGGAGATTTTTGAAGAAAAATATCCTGAGGAATGGAATCCTGCCGAGTCTCTCTTGACCATGACCGCTGCTCTCCTACATGACCTTGGACATGGTGCCTATTCCCATACTTTTGAACATCTCTTTGATACAGACCATGAAGCCATTACTCAGGAAATTATCCAAAGTCCTGAGACAGAGATTCACCAAGTCCTGCTACAAGTGGCGCCAGATTTTCCAGAAAAAGTTGCCAGTGTCATAGACCATACCTACCCTAACAAGCAGGTTGTGCAACTCATTTCTAGTCAGATTGATGCAGACCGCATGGACTATCTCTTGCGCGACTCCTATTTTACAGGAGCTTCTTATGGGGAATTTGACCTGACTCGGATCTTGCGTGTCATTCGTCCTGTCGAAAATGGTATCGCCTTTCAGCGCAATGGCATGCACGCCATCGAAGACTATGTCCTCAGTCGCTATCAGATGTATATGCAGGTCTATTTCCACCCAGCAACACGCGCCATGGAAGTTCTCCTACAGAATCTCCTCAAACGCGCTAAGGAACTCTATCCTGCGGACAAGGACTTCTTTGCACGAACTTCTCCACATCTCCTGCCTTTCTTTGAAAAAAATGTGACCTTGTCTGATTATCTGGCTCTGGATGATGGTGTGATGAATACCTATTTCCAGCTCTGGATGACCAGTCCTGACAAGATTCTCGCAGACTTGTCGCAACGTTTTGTCAACCGCAAGGTCTTTAAATCCATTACCTTTTCACAAGAAGACCAAGACCAACTCGCCAGCATGAGAAAATTGGTTGAGGATATCGGCTTTGATCCAGACTACTATACTGCCATTCATAAGAACTTTGACCTCCCTTATGATATCTATCGTCCCGAATCTGAAAATCCACGGACACAGATTGAGATTTTACAAAAAAATGGTCAACTGGCAGAGCTCTCTAGCCTGTCTCCTATCGTTCAATCCCTTGCTGGCAGTCGCCACGGAGATAATCGTTTCTATTTTCCAAAAGAAATGTTGGATCAAAACAGTATCTTTGCTAGCATTACCCAGCAATTTTTACACTTGATTGAGAATGATCATTTTACCCCAAATAAAAACTAGAAGAGGAAATTTATGAGTATTAAACTAATCGCCGTTGATATTGACGGAACCCTAGTCAACAGCCAAAAGGAGATCACTCCTGAAGTCTTTTCTGCCATCCAAGATGCCAAAGAAGCTGGTGTCAAAGTCGTGATTGCAACTGGCCGCCCTATCGCTGGTGTTGCCAAACTTCTGGACGACTTGCAGTTGAGAGACGAGGGTGACTATGTCGTTACCTTCAACGGTGCCCTTGTCCAAGAAACTGCTACAGGACATGAGATTATCAGCGAGTCCTTGACTTATGAGGATTATCTGGATATGGAATTCCTCAGTCGCAAGCTCGGTGTCCATATGCACGCTATTACTAAGGACGGTATCTATACTGCCAATCGTAATATCGGAAAATACACAGTGCACGAATCAACCCTCGTCAGCATGCCTATTTTCTACCGCACTCCTGAAGAAATGGCTGACAAGGAAATTGTCAAATGTATGTTCATCGATGAACCAGAAATTCTCGATGCTGCGATTGAAAAAATCCCAGCAGAATTTTACGAGCGCTACTCCATTAACAAATCTGCTCCTTTCTACCTTGAACTCCTTAAAAAGAATGTAGACAAAGGCTCAGCCATTACTCACTTAGCTGAAAAACTAGGATTGACCAAAGATGAAACTATGGCTATCGGTGACGAAGAAAATGACCACGCCATGCTGGAAGTCGTTGGTAACCCAGTTGTCATGGAAAATGGAAATCCAGAAATCAAAAAAATCGCCAAATACATCACTAAATCTAATGATGAATCTGGCGTTGCCCATGCCATCCGTACATGGGTACTGTAAAAGGAAAGAATAGACGAAAACCGCTCAGCTGAGCGGTTTTTGATATCTAACTACTGCCCCCTACAGTCGATTTGGAGTTAAAATAAGTAAAAATGAGTAACAAAAATATTGATAAATCAAGGTTTTGCCACTCTCTAAATCGTATGTAAAAATAAAAGGTAGAACAAAAGTAGAACAGATTATTATTTTTCTTCTTTATCACAAAATCTCCCTACGGTAGTAAGGAGATTTATTTTTTATTGTGATTTTTTGCGTTTACGGTATACAAGACCGATAGAAGATAAAGCTGTGATAATCGCAAGAGTAGCAGTATTAGTACGCTTTTCTCCTGTATTTGGAAGTTGTTTCTTAGGTTCTGCTTTTACATTTGTAGCTTGTGCAGGAGCTTGATATGTTTTATCGTCTTTAGTTCCTACTGTCGCAACTACTGCTTTATCCTTAGCCTTCCCATCCACAACATCAACTACTTTACCTGATGCGTCAGTAACTTCTTTTGGCTGTCCACCTGCGTTACGGATTTCTTCTGCTCTGTCTTTCAAAGCCTGCAAGCGTTGTTGTTCAGCAAGGTATGCATCATGTTCAGCTTTGAGTTGCTTGAAGTTCTCATACCCACGAGCCTTAACTTCTGCGATACCCTCAAGGCGAGCCAACTCTTCCTTAGCAGTCTCCAACTCAGCACGAAGTACACCAAGCTTAGATTTAGCATCAGTAAGCTCTTTATCCAAAGCCTTAAGGACTTCATCACGGTGTGTAAGGGCAAGTTCAAGAACTGTATGAGTATCAGTAGCTTCTTTAGATGCTTCACGTTTACGAGCAAGGTCTTGACCAGCTGACTTACGAGCCAAAACTGCTACATCATGAGCTTTAGTAAGGACTTCCAATTCACCTTTGGCAGTAGCAAGAGCCTTGTCTGCGTTAGATTGTCCAGCTTTAGCGTTAGCAAGAGCTGTTTTAGCTTCAGCAAGAGCCTTAGCCTTGTCAGTAGCATTTGATTTAGCTAGAGCAAGCGATTCCTTAGCTGTTTGCAAAGCTTTAGTGTCCTGCGCTAGTTTATCTTTAGCGTCAGCAAGAGCCTTGTCAAGAGCTGGAACATCAATCTTGTTACCTACTAAATCAGAAAGATGAGTACGAGCATTAGTAAGAGCTGTTTCAGCGTTGGTGTAGTCAGTTTGGGCTGATTGTACTGATGTTTTAGCTTCGTTAGAGGCTTTGACTGCGTCGTTGTAGACTTTTTCAGAATTTGCTACTTTATTACGCAAATTAGCTACAATTTCAGCCTTATCCGAAACAATTTCAGTTTTATCAAACTTAGAGTCAGAATCAATTACATTGTCGCTAGTACCATCAAAATGGATTTTAGTGATTCCATCAGCCTTACCTACTGAAACTCCAATGTATTGCAAGTGAGATTTAAGTCGTGCAGTAGCAATATCAGATACCCCCTTGGCATGCCCCCACTTAGCGTGACCATCCCAGTAAAGCATACTGTAGATACCTTCATGAATCTGCTGTTTTAACCCATAAACAGTACTTAATGAACCTGGAACATTGTGAATTAATTCTGATACTGGGGCTTTATAAGCATCACTAACATCTTGCATAACACTCCAGTTATGTCCTTGAGTGCCGTTAGAAGCCTTGGCAATTTCGTCAGTCATCTTAATTGAGTCTGCTGTTACCTTAGCAGGCGCAGTACCAAACTGTTTGCGTACCTGATTGAACAAGTCTGCTGCATAAAGTGAAAGTTCTTTACGAGTTTCAAAATCTAGATTGTAAATATCTACAGCACGCTTCTTATCACGTTCAGAGCCATTGAAAGGAATAGTGAAAGATACTAAATCACCATTGTAGTACTCTACCTCACCTAACTTCTCTAACTCCTTATACCCCAATTTAGTTAGTTTCTCACCTAGTTCAGCAGGTCTGCCTTTTTCAAAGTACTCTTTTAATAGAGAGATATACTCTGGACTTACAGTGATAGTGTTCTTAACGTCTTCACCAGTACCTTCTAGCTCTTCTTTGGCACGGTCTAGGTCGGCTTTAGCTGTAGCAATAGCTTGGTCTTTATTGACTTGGTCAGCTTTAGCATTAGCAAGGGCTGTAGTAGCTTGAGATAGTTTGGCTTCAGCTTGAGATACCCCACTTTGGGCGTCTTTGATAGCTTGGTCTTTGTTAGATTGAGCTTTTTTACCATTGTCAAGGTTAGTCTGAGCAGTTTCTACGGCTTGAGTATCAGCACTAACTTGGTTAGTAAGCGTACCTACCTCTTTTTCAAGTGGAGCAACATCAGTAGTAGATGAAAGAGCATCTACCTTTTTCTGAGCTTCAGCTACCTTATTAGCTGTAGCTGTGGCAGTTTTCTCAGCATTAGATACTACCTTAGTTTGGTCAGAAACCTTTTCAGCAGTAGCCGAAACAGACTTATCAGCGTCAGCTACAGTCTTTTCAGCCGTAGCAAGTTCGCTGGCTTTCTTGTCAGCGTCAGCCTTAGCCTCAGCTACCTTTTGAGGTGTAACAGACTTAGCTTCTTCTACCTTCTTAGTAGTATCAGCGATAGTCTTTTCAGCAGTGGCAATGTTTGCTTCAGTAGTTGAAACAACTTCTTTTTGCTTAGCTACATCCTGACTAGCCTTATCAGATTCAGCCTTAGCCTTGTCAACATCAGCTTGACTAGGAACTTTAGGGACTACCTCGTCCTTAGCAACTACCCTAGTTGCAGGTTCATTAACGGCTACTTCAGTTTCATTAGCTGATACGCTAGTAGATACCCCTAAAGCCGAGATTGCAAGCGTTGAAATAACTGCACCTGTGCGCAATTTCTTGATGGTTCCGTGACCTTGAGTGTTTGATTTCATCATATAAACTCCTTTTGATAGTTTTATAATGCTATTTTATCACATTGTTTCGCTTTTTAAAACTATATAACTGTTTTTTTCTCTTTTTAAGTAGTTTTTAAAGGACATAAATTTCAGTATGATAGGATTTAAAGAGGTACTGAGATGACAAAAACGAACCTACAATCCTATATCAGCAAGCGAATCCGCCTACTGAGATTGCAAAAAAATATCACCCAACAGCAACTAGAGGAGCTGGCGGACTTACCATTAAAATATACTTATAAATTAGAAAACCTTGAACCAAATATCAAAATCAAGACTCTTGAAAAAATCATGGATGCTCTGGACACAGATATAGAAAGTTTCTTTGATATTTCTCTGACCGAAAGTAATCCACTGATAAATCAATTATTGTTTAAGCTGGAAAAATTAGCACCTAGTAAGCAAGAGAGGGTCACAAAACTTCTAATTGATTTTCTAGATGAGATAGAAAAATAAACCAAGTCACATATAGCATGACTTGGCTTTTTTATATTCTATTTCAAGTAGTTATCAAATCCATTTCGCTCTCGTACGTCCTTGATAAAGCTCTCTATATTATCCCAATCCTCGTACTCCTCAGCAATCCTAAATGTGTCAAGACGATTAGCTACTTGAGAAAATATTTCAATGTTTTCTTCGGATTCAAAGATTTTTTCAACTAAAGGTAGATATTCGAGAACTTTCGTTAATAAGCTCTTATTTTTTAATAGCGTAGGTAAAGCAAAATGACGACTGCTATCTTTTTTCATGCTTTCTAGCAGTTTAGGAAATTCTTTATTTTCAATACGCTTTTCAATGATGTTTGTAACTTTATCCATTGTTTTAGAATCATTTTCTTGAATAGCTTGACAGGTATTTTCAGCTAATTCATAAAATTCTTCATTTTTCATGATAGCATTATAAGATTTTTGACTGATATATGCTGTAGTAGATGTCGGCATACCAAAGTAAATTTTTTCAAGAGTTTTGAAACCTACTTCACCATACAATTCATCTTCTACATATCTTAAGACAGCTTGGTAAGTATCTGTTTCTCCCTCTAACTCTTGATATTCTTTAAAGCTATCTAGTTCTTCTACAAGATTCAAGACAACACATGCGATTAATAATTCTTCTTTATTCTTCATATTGAACTCCTTAATAATTAAGATTGTACACATGATAACATTTTTGAGAGACAACTTCAATAGCAGTTAGGGTAAGCCTTGAAAAGCCTATTAAATCAAGTTTTTTTTGTTAGGGGTGACGATACGGGTTATATGATTTACTATGATACTGTAAGCTAGTTCTTACAAAAAATCTTGTAATAAATTAAATTTGTCACACAGTAGCATTTTTGAAAGGAAATGTCAATAGTGATTAGGGAAGCTTTGAAAAGCCTATTAAATCAAGCTTTTTTGTTAGGGGTGACGATACGGGTTATATGATTTACTATAATACTGTAAGCTAGTTCTTACAAAAAATCTTGCTCAATTCTTAACAAGTAAGAAAGTAGGTGATTATCATGTACTAAGAAATAGGTAGCAAAGATATTGACAAAAATTATTTCGCTTTGTCATCTAACTATAGAAATTTTGAGGATTTTTAAAAATGGAAATTTCGAAAATGGTAATTAAAGGTCAATGTCTAGGTGTCGGAGAATGGAAAGACTATACTACACAAGAGATATTTGGTTCTACTCTAGACCTAGGTTTTCGAACTGCAAACGGTAGATTTGCAATGCAATCTATTAAGGTTCAGAACATTGATTCACGAGATTTCGAATCTTATGTTGATTCTATTATTGAACTAGATTTGACAGATTGCACAGTATCAGCTTACAGTCAGGGTTCACGCTCTGTATTGTCTATTAGAGCAAAGAATGCAGAAGTGCAAGGGGTCATTGATTTATAGTATAACAGAGGAAGTTTTCACTTCCTCTGTCAGAAAGAAGGTAAACCATGTATACAATTTTATTCACCATCATTCTCAGTCTGTTATGGCTTTTTTATAAATACGTTGAAGTACAGCAAAGGAATATACAAGAAAAGATTCTCAATCTGTATATAGGTAACATCGAAACTGACATAGAGCAGGTTATAGAAAAGACAGCTTCTTTATCAGGGCAGAAGTTACTGCTTAATAATCGCTATATTCGGAATATTGGAAGTTCTGAAACACAAGATTCTCATGTTTGGAGCTTTCCCATTATGCTAGCTAGTAAGCCTGATAACGAAGAAGAAGGCTACATTCAGCAGGTGTTTTTAGTTCAACTTGACAAGTATATAAGGGGAACAAACTGCATGGCTCAATGGTCAGACAAGAACCACCGCCTGATAGTCAATCCAACTTTTGGAGATATTTTACGATATAACAATCAGTATCATATCAATCTGCAACTAGAGTTCTTATACAATTAAAAGGTGGTATAAAAGTGAAGTGTTTTAAAGACAAGAGACTATTTGACGAGGGATATTCATTTGATTGGGATATTCCTGTAGAGAGAGTCCCGCATGTTCTTATAGTCGGTGCGAGTGGGGCTGGTAAGACATTTGCTACCAAGCTTTTTCTCGCCAGCTTTGCTTATTCCTACCCAGATAGTCAATTTTTAATAGCTGATTATAAGGCAGATTCAGACTTTGCATTCTTAGAAAATTCTCTAGCTTTTAAGAAGTTTGAGACTGTCTCAGAAATCCTATTTAAGGGGTTAGAGATTCTTGAGAAACGACAAAGAGGTCAAGATATTTCTCGTAATTTTATTTTGATTTGTTTTGATGAATTTAATGCTTGGCAGAACAGTCTGGACAGAAAAGCTCGTGAACAAGCAATTAAAGATTTTACTCGTCTGATACAGTTAGGTCGTTCGTTTAAAATTTATGTAGCCGTTGCCCAACAAGATGCGCACAAACACTCTCTGAGCTTGTCTAGAGATTCTATAGGCACAGTTATAGCTTTAGGGAAACTATCTAAAGAAACTATATCCATGCTTTTTTCAGATGAGAAAGAGAGCATAATATCAAATAACCCTAGAGGAGTAGGATATATGAAAATAGGTGGGAAAAGTAGTCGTCTTATAGTAGTGCCTAGTTATAAGATAATACCTATAGAGAGATTAATAAAAAAGGCAGTTGAACGCTCCAATTGTTACTTTGAATAAAAAATTCCAGTTGTCTCACTGTAGCCGTGAGGCGAAGGTGGGGACAACTGGATAAATATCTTTAATGTGGGTAGTGTAATCACCCACGTTCCGTATAAAAATAGAAAGTAGAATAACTATGTACACAAGTTATGAAATTAAAAAAATTTTATCCGACAATGCAAAACGAAATGTCATTATGACCAGTATTGATGAAGTTACCTTTGTAATCAAACCAACTGAGGATACAATAGGTGAATATCCAGAAAGATGGAATCAAACAGCTCCACAGATTGCTGAAATAATCGCTGAAAAGCTGAAATTGCCATTACTTCTGGGAGATTATTCGCCTCCAGAACAAAGACTGCCTGCAGGTTATACAGATGGTTTTGCTTTTAAAAATATGCCGTATTACTTTTCTATAGCTTGGCATTATAGAAATTTTACAATGGGTATTATTGTAAAATTTTCTGCGTCTGCCTTATCTTACTACAAGCAAGTGTATGAGGAATATTATAATGAGGCTATTGATGTCAATATTATGGCTAAATTACTAAATGAAGAGTATTGGGAACTTAGATTAAGTCGTATAGACTTAGCAATAGATTATTTCAATTACGATATGACAGTAAATGAGCTTTATCAAGGAATAAAAAATAAACAAATTCTAATTTTAAATCATAATGGTAGAAAAAACATCTCTAATATTTCTGCACAAGAAGTTAATGGTGTAGCTCAGACTATCTATATAGGAAGTAAGAAAAAAAATATACAAACTCTATTGCGCATTTACAATAAATACCAGGAACAACTTGACAATCGTGGACGCTATGTTCACGTTGTGAACCTGTGTGATTCTTGGATACGTATGGAAGCTTCCTATAAAGGAACATACAGTAATCAAATTTTGGCATTGTTATTAACTATTAGTAACGCAAATGAACTTAGTCAATTGATAGTAAATAAGATGATTGATAAATATGGTTTTTACAATTCAGAAGATGGTTTACCTATTCCTTTTACAAAAGATTTGTTTGTAGGTTCAGGTCATTTCCCTGAATTAGAATCTCTTTCTTCAAGAAATAATTATTTATTAGCTACTATTTCTTATATTATGAAAGGTAGTGGTCTCTTTCCATTGTTAAAAAAGATTGAGGAAATTTGGGGAGTAGAGGCTCGTAATCATTTTATTATTCGTTTAATTCAAGAGTATGAGTGGAACTACATACCAAACCAAGATGTTGAGCTATGGCTTAACAAATTTGGTTCAGAACTCTCTCAATTAAATTATAAAGAGTATTTTGAAGATAGTTTTAAGCTATTCTATCAAAAAAACAATATCACTCCGAAACGACCTAAAAACAAAGAGTAATATTGCTTGAAAAATAGTATAGGGATGATTTTCACCATCTCTAGCTATTATCTCATAAAAAAGGAGAATTTTCTATGACTGAGATAAATAAAATTACTGTTGATTTAATCAATGTAGAGATACAATTGCCAGAAGATAAAATTATTGTCGATAGAAAAGAATATGATAATTTACAACATAATTCTTCTCAAGGTAGATATATGACCTTATCTGATGTTCTACAACTTCTATCAGTTTCAAGACCGTGGTTACTTGATAATGTATTGTATAATCCAAAAATCCGTAGAGAAATTGATGTTGAATTAAATCCAAATGGGTTTGTTAAATATCCTGAGAATCAAGGTGGACGCTATTTCTTTTTGGCGAGTAAAACCAAACAATGGTTTGAAGATAACTTCAGAGAAATTATGGTATAATAGCCTTGGCAAAACCTTGGTTATCTAATGAAAGAGGTAACTAGTGGCAACTTTTAGACAACGTACAAAAGGTGGTACATGGGATTATAGAATTGTAGATAATAACAAAAAACTGCTTGCATCTAGAGGTGGATTTAGAACGAAGAAGGAAGCTGAAAAAGAAGCTTTAGCCATCGAATTAAAATTAATGTCAGGAGCAAAAATTAATTCGCAAGCTAGTTTATATGAGTTATGGGAAGAGTGGTTTGATGTTGTTGTAAGACCACTTGGAAAAAGTGAATCAACGCTTTTTAAGCATAAGAAGCGAGGAGACTTGATAAAGGAGCTTTTTCAAGATAGACCGGCAACTTCTATTCGTTTTAGCCAATATCAACGAGCTTTAAATTCGTATGCTGAGAGGGTTACAAAAGATACTGTAGCACGACTAAACTCAGAAATCCGAAAAGTCATTCAGTTTGCTCAACGTGACCAATTAGATATAGTTGATTTTACTGATGGTGCGATTATTTCAGGGATGAAGAAAAGCAAGACAACAGACGAAAAATATATTGACAATATTGAAGACTATTATAAGATTTTAGTTCATTTAAAAAGTCATCTTAATTACAGTAAATCTGTGATTCCTTATCTTTTGTTTGTTTCCTTTAAAACAGGGATGCGTTTCGGAGAGATTTTAGGTTTAACTTGGGATTGCATTGATTTTGAAAATCAAGTCATTCACACTTATAGGCGGTACTATAATTATAAATGGAGACCACCCAAAACGGACACATCTGTTAGAGATGTACCCGTAGATGAAGAAACATCTGATGTTTTGAAATTATTAAAGAAAGAACAAAAGATTGTCTATAGAAATCAAGGTATTAAGGAAAAAGAAAATTTCCTCTTCTATGATACTGTGTATGGAGTTCCTAGTAACAATGCTGTAAATCAAAGCTTACAATCGATACTAAAAAAACTAGAAATTTTTCCATATAATTTAACTGCTACGGGTATAAGGCATACTTATGCGAGCATGTTGCTTGCAAAGGGAATTGATATCTGGGTGGTTGCTCATGTAATGGGACATAAAAATATAAAACAGGTAACAGAAACATATGGTCATCTTTTAAAAGAGAAGAAAGAAAAAGAACATCAGATTATTCGAAACCTTTTAAGTGAGTATTCGTTGGTAGAACAAAAGTAGAACAGATACGAAAAAAAGCCTTTAGAATAAGGCTTTTAGACACTAAATTATGCCCCCTACAGGAATCGAACCTGCAACTACTCCTTAGGAGGGAGTTGTTATATCCATTGAACTAAGGGAGCTAGATAAAAACTCTGCTGAAAAAGCAGAGTTTTTTAGTCGAATTAACGACGGATTTCTTTGATACGAGCTGCTTTACCTTGAAGAGCACGCAAGTAGTACAATTTCGCACGACGTACTTTACCGTAACGAACAACTTCGATCTTTTCAACACGTGGAGTGTGGATTGGGAAGATACGCTCAACACCTACACCGTTAGAGATTTTACGAACTGTGTAGTTTTCTGAGATGCCAGCACCTTTACGTGCGATAACAACACCTTCAAAAATCTGGATACGTTCACGGTTACCTTCGACAACTTTCGCGTGTACACGAACAGTGTCACCAGGACGGAATGATGGGATATCTGTACGAAGTTGACCTTCAGTCAAGCTTTGGATTAATGGATTCATTTTATTCTCCTATCTTTGTCAATCTTGAGGAACCTTCCTCAGCGGATAAACTGTATTTTTGTGCGTCCATTACACACAAGATACAGTTTACCAAATTTCCACAAAAAAGTAAAGAAATTTATAGCAGCAGTTTGTGTCTATTTTTTTGAGGTAGTAAAAAAATACATCAAAAACGGAAATATCAAAATAAGACTAAACAATTTACTTGCTCAGCCTTGACATCTACTAAAATTTCTGATAGTATTAATCTTACTGATAAACAAGCACCAATTGTTTATCTTTATGAGAGGTACGTTGCTGCGTGCCTCTTTTTTATTGATAAGATTATTATACAGTATTTTTCGCTATAAGTCAATAGTTTACTGACTTTATGGCATCTTATCTATTAATTTTTTTTCCTGCAAAACGTTGTTTCTCTCTCTGTTTTCGGCCTTTCCAAGAAGCATTTACAATCGTTCCTAAACTCCTTGGAACTTGATTAATCTTTTTTCGTACTTTTGCACTGCTCATTCCCTTTGAGTGGTATTTTTTATATTCATTTCTCCAATCACCAAAAAATAAATCTCTGAGTTCTTGATTGTAAGACAACAAAATAAGATGGGACATAGCATCTGCATGATTCAAAGACCAATACATCCCCCTATTTTTCATCCGGTAACTAATTTTACGATGCTGACTTTCCATAATTCCTAGACTCGCTGTATCTAGATTTCTCTGTTCAGGGGGCTGCGTATATTTAAAATTTCCAAGAATCCTATTTTTAAAAATAGTAAAATTATCAATCTTCTTTTCGTTCTGATTAAGAAGGACGAACGATTCTAGAGTGTCAATAGCCGTTTTCAACTTATGCTTACAATGGTTATCTATAGCTTTCATAAATTGATCTAGTAGCTCTGATGAATATGGTTTGGCCAACTTTTTTATTTCTTTGTTTAAATGGTATCTATCCCAAAAATGTTGATGGTGCTTAATTCCCAGATCATTTGATATCTCTTTAAATAAACGTGGAGTATATCCATGACCCATATCTGAATTTGTCACAAGTATAGTATCTGACGTAATTTTAAAATGATTATAAATATAATCTACTACTCTTTTCCTTGCTATTCGATTATTAGGAGAAACAATTTCCACCTTATTTTTTAAAATTTTCCTCTTTCCGTACTCCTCAGTTCCTGTATGAATGACAAAATGAGATAATTCTTTATTTTGTTGTTCTTTTTCTCTTCCACTGACCTTTATCCAAACACCATCTCCTTCAAGATAAATGACAGGTGCCTCAATTTTCTTGACAACTACCTCATCACTATAGTAACGATAATCTTCTTTTTCATTTAACAACTGACTTGCTAGTTTAATTGCTTTTAACACTGTGTCTTTAGTAATATAAACCTGGTACATCAGTTCAATAACTTCCACAACTTTTCGATAAGGTAACATTGTAGCTAGTTTAGTGATCTGATACAGCAATTCTTTGGAATAGGCAATACGTTTCTCCAGACCTAACTTTTCATCTACTGGAATCCTACATTTCCCATTCTTATACCAGCGCCTTCTTGAAAAAGTTACCTGGCCAAACGTAAATGTAACGGTTCTCTCAGCATAGTTTACAAATTTGTAACCTCTAGCTCTCATTGTTGGAGCAATATAGTTGTCATAATCACTTACAAATTTATGAAATCCTTGTAGATTTTTCTCTTTTAATTTCTCTACAAATTCTCTTTCATCAATAGTTTTTGTATCCAAAATAAAAACACTCCCAACTAAAATCATAATAAAAAAGTATAAAGATTTTAGTTCGAGAGTTCAAATGTTTTTTGTCAGCAAACATAAAAGCCTGGTATTAAACCAGACTCTAGGTAGTTAACAGTAGTATCATCTCATAACTAATACGACTCATTTAGCAACAAAAGCAATGAATTAAAATAATTGCAGAATATATTTATAATTATGTTTATATTTATAAATATAATTATAATTTTTATTGTAAACTTTCTAGCCACCTATCAAGATAATCTGATGCAGACTTTGCTCCGGCTGCTTTAGCAATCTCATCTAATTTTTTCCGATTGCTTGGTTTCAAAGTAAACTGGAATTGCTTTTTGCGTTCAAAACTTTCAAAGTTGGCTACATCTGAAATCCGCTCAGGTTGATGGGTTGCTTCAATAATCTGTGAAATCTCTTTTTCTTTTGGTGTGAATGCCATAACAATCTCCTTCTAATTATATTTATAATTGTAATTGTATTTGTATTTATAAATATAATTATATTGTATCATAAATTTTTGAAAAAGTCTGCTCCAGCTCAGTGAAAAACTTTTTGTGTTTTTGATAAAGTTCAGGATTCTCCTCCATATCTGCAATAGAGATCTTATCAATCGTGGAATGATTGAATAACTCTTTTGCTGGTACAATTCCTAGAAGGTTATCTGTTCCCTTTTCTTTAGCTTCAAGTCCTAGGGCTTCCAGTAACTCTCTTGATGACCCATAGTTTGGTCGGATCATATTTGCTAAGAAATATAACTCAGCAGTAATGTATGATTCTCTTGTACGATAGTCAATTACATCCTTTCTGAATGCTTCTAACCGAGTTGATAGATTGAATTTGGCATTATAACCAAACTCTGAAGGAGTCAATGGACTAATAATAGCGTGACTGACCGCAACAGCATTTTTAGTAGCTGTCGCAAAGTCCGGTCTACAATCAATCAAGATATAGTCAAATTGATCCAGCTTCTTCTTTTCGTAGTTATCCTCTAGCCAAAGATAAAGTAGCATATTTTTCTTATCGCTGTTCTCCAGATCTCGTTCTACAGTATCAAGTTGAACCGATCCTGGAATTAGACTGATATTTTCCTTGAGTTGCTTAATATCCACGTCACCTCCTTTGAAGGCATTCGCAATCGTATTCTTGCTTTCGTAAATATTGTAGCACTGAGTCAAATTACACTGATGGTCTAAATCTATAAAGAGAACTTTATGACCTTTGCGAGCCAACCATTCTCCATAATTAAATGTCAAAGTTGTTTTTCCAACACCGCCTTTAATAGCGGCAAATGTGATAATCTTCATTCTATTTCTCCATCACTTTTTCTATATTTCTATTATACCATTATAATTATATTTGTCAACATGTTTATAATTATATTTATAGTTATGTTTATAATTGTTTTTCACAATGATGTTTCTCTTTCCTTACGCTGCTCCACATTTTTCTCAATATCTTGATGTAACTTATAATCTTTTGTAATTGCTTCTACTCTCTGATACAAAGCCTGACGCTCAAAGGTCGCTTCTTTAATAAGTTTATCAATCTCCGTTTTTCGAGTACTAGGATCTACTCTCAAATCTTTCAAAATGGAAATAGCTAGTTTCACTTCTTGAGGATTATTGGATTCCAGTGCAAGAAATGCAGACTGAATTTTATTAAGATCACCCAAGCGTTGATCTAATTTATCAAGCAAGTTATCTACTTCTTCTAGTTCCTCTTCAAAACGATTTAGCAATTCATCAAATTGCTGTCCTTCTGTCACTCCATGAGCGGATAGATAATTATATTCACGAACAAGCTGATCCAAACTTGAGATTTTAGGATTTTTTCGGATAATCATTTCTCCATTATCATACGACAACTGGGAAGCGACTGTTTCTCCCTTCATGTACCGATTCTTATCGGCGTGTTCAGGATTAACAAAATAGTAGAAGTCATTTTTTCTGATAAAAATTTCATAAGAACCATCTTCTGCTTTTTCAATCTGATGAGCTGGAATAAGAATTGTTCCCTTATTTCTAATCCCAAATTCCATTTCAAGATAGATCCCATTTTTTGTTTCTTCCATCACCTGCCATTCTTCAACTGTGATTCTCATTTCAAAATCATCTTCTCGTTCCGCAACCATTTTTTCATATTCAGATTTAATTTCATCGACAGAGAAAGTCACCTCGTTACCAACTACTCTTTCAGAAATTTTCTCCAACGAATAATTTCCTTTTTTTGACAAAGTGCGATCCCGAACATTTCTGGTTTGATCTTGGTCAGTCAGACGATACTTTATTTCCTTTCCTGAAGTATCAACTATCAGATTTAAAGCTCGTGCCTTAGACTTGAAATCTTCTAAGGAGCTTGAATGTTTTAAAAGGAAATCTAAACGAGATTTAATTTCATAACGAAATGAATTTTTCTTTCGGTAAGCATGATACGTTTTTCGATTAGTCCATAATCTCTCTTTGAGAATTTTAGCTCCAGCTAGGTCAGCGTACTTATTGGAAATATTAAATAGACTTCTAGCAGTATTTTTCTGCCAACGAAATTTGTTTAAGGTAACAGAGTTAGTTGAATTGAAAATAATGTGATTATGAATGTGTCCCTTATCCATGTGAGTCGCTATGACAAATTCATGTTGTCCACCAGTTAATTCTAAAATCGTTTTTCGACCAATCTCATGAATTTCTTGTGGAGTCAAATCATCTTCAGGAGAAAATGATTGGATGATGTGATGAGCCAACACTCGATTCGGATTTTGAATATCCGATAGCTCTTTTGTCCCTGCTCGTTGAGCCGCATTCTTTTTGGTCAAAAGAAATTCTTCTGTCGCTGTGCTAGCGTCTGTAATTCCATAAGTAGATACCAGTTGCTTGACTACTCGACCATCTTTAACCACTGCTGGAAATTCAAACTGTTCATCTTGTTCTAAAAAACTCGTTTTAGATGGATTCTCGATATAGCGTAAAGCATTATTTAAACTTTTTGTATCAGTCAGCTCGACCGTCTTTGCTTCATCCTCAATATATTTTGTAGACCGTCCTAAAGAAGATACACCCTTTATCTGAAGAACCTTTGTTACAACCATCGCTCTTGTTCCTTTGTTTGATTTTCCTGTTTTTGGATAAATTGGCTGACTGTATCTTTCAAATGTTTCTGCAATTCAAGAATCTGACTCAGTTCAGTTAGGCTAGCCTGGTCATCTTCGTTTACCTTTTTTGCGACCTGATTAATATTGACCCCTATCCGATTTATTTCCTTACGCAATTCTCTCAATTCTTCAAAATTTAAAATTTTGACCTCACCCATAATCAACATAATTCGGGCAAAGGCATTAAAATTTGTCATTCCAGATTCTGCAACCTTTGTTGAAATAAACCGTGCCTCTTCTTCCGTTAAACGAATTTTTTTCTGAATCATTCGTTTTCGCTTTTCTCTATTTTTCAAAAAATCTTCACCTCTATTCTGGCAATTTTGCTTAAGGGGCTTAGAGCCCTTTTCTTCTGGCAAGATTAGCACTTGGGTACCCAAATGCTGTTTTTAAAAAGGTCAAAGATGGTCAGCGTGCACACCTGACCATTCTTGACTTTTTAAATCTTTGGGGAAATCCCCAATCCCCTAATCCCTGCAAGCAGGAATTTATTTATTTCGAGGAGAAAAGTTTGATTAAACTTTTAAGTCTTCCAGTAGTAGCTCCATTGTATCAACCATCTCCATTTTAAGAATTTCCTCTCTTAGTTGTTCAAATCGTTCATCACTCATCCCTTCAATTTCTTTAAGTACAATGGGATACATTTCTACTTCTTCTAGCTCATAGTTTGTTTTAATTCGCATATCTCTACGAAGAATATATAGACATTCCTTACGTGAAATGTGCTGATTGACTTCATTCACTTTTGGCGAATCTGTAGCCTCAT
>CAUPZW010000010.1:0-61757 GCA_963515655.1 Streptococcus mitis | reverse complement strand
TTATTTTCAACTCTTACTATTATACAGCCTTTTTATTTTTTGTCAACTACTTTTTCAAATTTTTTTCGACTTTTTTAAATTTGACTATTTCAGACCAATATTAAACTCGTTAAACACTATGCTTTTCTCTTTTTTATCAGCTTTACAACAGCTTCAGTTCGAGCGGTATGTGGGAACATATCGACTGACTGGATATAATGAAGATCATAGACTTCTACCAAACGCACCAAATCCCGTGCTAAGGTTGAAACATTACATGAAATATAAACCATTTTTTCTGGCACATATGTAAGAATAGTGTCTAACAACTTATCATCCAGACCTGTACGCGGTGGATCCACAATCAGTGCATCTGCTCTGTATCCTTCCTTATACCATCGAGGAATAATCTCTTCTGCTGTCCCTGCTTCGTAATGTGTATTACCAAATCCCATTCTTTTAGCATTTCGCTTAGCATCTTCAATAGCTTCTGGAATAATATCCATACCTCTGAGTGTTTTAACTTTCTTTGCAAAGGCAAATCCAATCGTTCCAACTCCACAATAAGCGTCAATCAAATGGTCTTCTTTACTAACATCTAGCGCTTTTACTGCTTCGCTATAGAGGACTTCTGTTTGTTCAGGATTTAACTGATAGAAAGCTCTAGGGGATAGTGAGAATTCATAGTCGAGTACACCTTCTTGAATACTCTCTTCTCCCCAGATAATCTCTGTCTTTTCACCATAAATCTCGCTGGTTTTAGCTGTATTTGTATTCACAGCGACTGTCACAATTTCTGGAAAATCTTTAACTAATTCTTTTACAAGTTGGATTAAGTTAAGCTGACGGTTTGTAACAATAATAATCTGAACCTGTCCGGTCTTCCTTGCTCGTCGAACCATAATAGTACGGACACCTAGGACTTTCCTCTCGTCTGTGATTGGAATCTGGTAATAAGTAAGCAATTCTGCTAGACGATTAGCAATCACTTGGGTTTCCTTGTCTTGTACTAGGCAGTCTTTCAACTCTACTAAATAGTGAGAGTTTTGTGCATATAAGCCCGCCTTGACCTGATTTTTAAATTTTCGAGTCTGAAATTGTAACTTAGCACGATAGTACTTGGGTTTCTGCATTCCAATCGTCGGGCGGATTTCATAATTTTCATATCCTGCAGGGGCAAATTTTTTCAGCGCTTGATAAAGCAAGTCCGTCTTGAACTCCAGCTGCTTATCATAATGCAGGTGCATGATTTGGCAGCCTCCGCACTCATTGTAAATAGTACAAGCCGGCACAACTCGAAATTTAGACTTCTTGTTTACCTTTAGTAATTTTGCTTCAACAAAGTTACGTTTAATAGAAGTAATCTGGCAATAGATATCTTCTCCTTTAAGAGCACCCGGCACAAAGACTAAGGTTTTTTGATAAAAGCCGATTCCCTCACCATTAATTCCCATGCGCTTGATTTTTAATGGTATTTTTTGTTTCACTTTCAGATTCATACCCCTATCTTATCACATTTTGAGTTATAATAGAACTATGAAAATCACAAAACTTGAAAAGAAAAAAAGACTCTATCTGATGGAGCTTGATAATGGCGACAAATGCTACATTACTGAAGATACTATTGTTCGTTTTATGTTATCAAGAGATAAGGTGATAAGCCAAGAAGAATTGAAAGAGATTCAGGACTTTGCCAAATTTTCTTACTGTAAGAATCTGGCCCTCTACCACTTATCCTTTAAAGCACGCACTGAAAAAGAAGTCAGAGAATATCTGAAAAAATACGATATTGATGAAAACATCCTTTCTCAAGTCATTATTAATCTTAAAGAAGATAATTGGATTAATGATGGCCAGTACGCTTATGCTATCATCAATGCCAATCAACTTTCAGGAGACAAGGGGCCTTATGTACTGACTCAGAAACTAACACAAAAAGGGATTTCAAGATCCACTATAGAAGAGATACTGAAAGAATTTGATTTTTCGGACGTTGCTCAACGTGTTGCCAATAAACTATTGAAAAAATATGAGAGAAAACTTCCAGCTCGTGCCTTACAAGATAAGATTATCCAAAATCTTACCAACAAAGGGTTTTCCTATTCTGATGCTAAAACTGCCTTTGACCAGTTGGATAGTCAAGTTGATCAAGAAACGACTCAGGAACTCATCTTCAAGGAACTTGATAAGCAATATGCCAAGTATGCCCGAAAATATGAAGGATACGAACTTAAACAGCGTTTAACCCAAGTTTTAGCACGAAAGGGCTACGATTTTTCGGATATAGCAAGCGCTCTCAGAGAATATCTTTAATATTTTCATGTAAAATTCACAGATTTTAGGTAATTTTATGGTACAATAGTAAACGATAAACTTATAAATTGTAGAAAGTTGGTTAGTTATGAAGCTTCCAAAAGAAGGCGACTTTATTACAATTCAAAGTTATAAGCATGATGGGAGTCTCCACCGAACTTGGCGGGACACCATGGTACTAAAAACAACAGAAAACGCCATTATTGGTGTCAACGATCATACACTGGTTACCGAAAGTGATGGTCGTCGTTGGGTCACTCGAGAACCTGCTATTGTTTACTTTCACAAGAAATATTGGTTTAATATCATTGCCATGATTCGCGATAATGGAATTTCCTACTATTGCAATATGGCTAGCCCCTACTATCTGGATGAAGAAGCACTGAAGTATATTGATTACGATTTGGATGTTAAAATTTTTACAGATGGAGAGAAACGTCTCTTGGACGTTGAGGAGTATGAGCGTCACAAACGTAAAATGGATTATTCTGATGACTTAGACTATATTTTAAAAGAACATGTCAAAATTCTTGTTGATTGGATTAACAATGGACGTGGTCCTTTCTCAGAAGCCTATGTAAACATTTGGTACAAGCGCTATGTAGAACTAAAGAATCGGTAAAGTTGTCAAACTAGGGTGAAAGCCCTGGTTTTTTTGTTTGAAAAACCCAGCTTTTCAGCTGGGGTGATTTCTATATATCTAATTTAGTGACAGTAAATTTGATGTGGGAATAGTCTTTTTCAACATCCTTATCCAGCAAGAAAGCTGTGGCATCCTTCTTAACTTGAACCAGATCAATATTCTGGGCTTGGGCTGCATAGACGCATCCACAATAACATTGACGGTAAATATCATACTCTTCACACATCTCTACCGAACGTTTGTAACCTTGATTTTTCTTGAAATCACTTGGAAGATAGTGGGTGGTATAAATCTTTTGCACGTCGATTCCGATGCTGTTGATGGTTTGAGAATTCTTATGAGGACTGATGGTTAAAGCCGAACCGAAGTAGTCAAAACCTAAATCCATAGCCACTTGCGCTGTTTTATCCAGGCGGTAGTCAAAACAAACCTTGCAACGATCGCCACCTTCTGGCTCTTCCTCTAGTCCTCTGACTAACTTACGGTATTCATTGGGTTCATAGGGAGCTTCTAGGTACTGGACTGTATTTCCTGTCCGCTCATTGAAATCACTGACAAATTTCTTGGTGACATAAGCACGCTTATGGTATTCTGCTTTGGGATGGATATTAGAATTGGCAAAATAAATGGTCACGTCTGCATACTTGGTCAAATATTCTAGAGTATAGGTACTGCAAGGGGCACAGCAAACATGCATGAGAATAGTTGGCCGTTGCTCATTTTTCTCCCATACTTGTACCATCTTCTGCATGACACGGTCATAATTAATCTTCTGATTGGGGTTCATCTTGCTCAGAATTTCTTCTACATCGATCATGTTCTTCTCCTTTTTCTAGTCTTATTTTATCATATAAGTCAGGAGAGCTCAAATCAATTTAGAAGTGAATATCATAAAAAGGAGGGGTAGGCATTCCCTCCTTTTGTGTTTTTTATAAGTTATTTTCTATAGGAAACTTACATCATGCCGCCCATCATGCTTGGATCCATTGCTGGAGCTGGGGCTACTGGTTCTGGCTTATTGGCTACAACTGCTTCTGTTGTCAAAATCAAACTAGCTACAGATGCTGCATTTTGTAGGGCTGAACGGCTCACTTTAACTGGGTCGATGATTCCCTCTTCAATCATGTTGACCCACTCGCCAGTTGCTGCGTTAAAGCCTGTTCCAACTTCAGCATTTTTCAAGCGATCGATAACAATAGATCCTTCAAATCCTGCATTGTGTGCGATCTGACGAACAGGTTCTTCCAAGGCACGGAGAACAATATTGCGACCTGTTGCTTCGTCTCCTGTCAATTCCAAATCAGCCACGGCTGGGATAACATTTACAAGGGCTGTTCCACCACCTGCAACAATTCCTTCTTCAACAGCTGCACGAGTAGCGTTGAGGGCATCTTCAATGCGGAGTTTCATTTCTTTCAACTCAGTTTCAGTTGCGGCTCCGACCTTGATGACTGCAACACCACCTGACAATTTTGCCAAGCGTTCTTGCAATTTTTCACGGTCAAACTCAGAAGTTGTGGTTTCAATTTGTGACTTGATAACCGCAACACGGTGAGAAATCGCTTCAGGATTTCCAGCACCTTCTACGATAACCGTGCTATCTTTGTCCACAGTTACTCTCGCTGCTTGACCAAGTGCTTCAATTGTAGCATCTTTCAACTCAAGACCAAGGTCTTCTGTGATAACTGTTCCGCCTGTTAAGATAGCTATATCTTCAAGCATGGCTTTGCGACGGTCACCAAAACCAGGTGCCTTGACTGCTACCACATTGAAGGTTCCACGAATCTTGTTCAAGACAAGAGTTGGAAGAGCCTCGCCATCCACATCATCCGCAATAATCAAGAGTGGGCGATTGCTTTGGAGAATGCTTTCCAAAAGTGGCAAGATTTCTTGGATATTGGAAATTTTCTTGTCTGTAATCAAAATGTAGGGATTTTCAAGGTCAGCTACCATTTTTTCGCTATCTGTCACCATGTACTGTGAAAGGTACCCACGGTCGAACTGCATTCCTTCTACGACTTCAAGCTCTGTTTCCATACCACGTGACTCTTCGATAGTGATGACTCCGTCTTTGCCAACTTTTTCCATGGCTTCAGAAATGTATTCACCGACTTTTTCTGAACGAGAAGATACGGCAGCAACCTGAGCGATAGCTTCTTTGTTGGCAACAGGGATGGCGTTGTTTTTCAAGGCTTCAACTGCTGCGGCAACTGCTGTTTCAATCCCACGACGAATACCGATTGGATTTGCACCTGCTGTGACGTTTTTGATTCCTTCACGGACGATAGCTTGGGTCAAGACTGTTGCAGTCGTAGTCCCGTCACCTGCGATATCATTGGTTTTAGAAGCTACTTCTGATACTAACTTAGCACCCATATTTTCGAAATGGTCTTCCAATTCGATTTCTTTAGCAATGGTCACACCGTCATTGGTGATGAGTGGTGAACCGAATGATTTTTCAAGAACGACATTACGGCCTTTTGGTCCCAAGGTTACTTTAACAGTATCTGCAAGGATATCGACACCACGAACCATAGCTGAACGAGCATCTGATGAAAATTTAATTTCTTTTGACATACTTACTTTCTCCTTCTATTCTTCAATAATTGCCAAGATGTTAGCTTCTCCAACGATGATGTACTTTTCATCGCCGTCTTTGACATCAAGACCTGCGTGAGCTTCAACCAAGACACGGTCTCCAGCTTTAACACTTGGAGCAACCAAGTCACCGTTCAAGGTACGAACACCTTGTCCAGTAGCCACAACTTGAGCTGTTTTGGTTTTTTCTTGGGCTGAACCTGCGAGGACAAAGCCTCCAACAGTTTGTTCTTTTTCTTCGATTTTTAAGACCACACGGTCTCCTAATGGTTTCAACATCTGATTTCCTCCATAATGAGATAGATATTATTAGCACTCTTTATGCCTGAGTGCTAAATCATAGTTCTATTGTATCACTTGGTCAGAAATAGTCAAGAAAAAAGTCTGACTTTCTCAATATAAAAAAGCCTGAGACCAACTCAGACTTTTCAATGTTTATACTCAATACAAATCAAAGTGCAAACTAGGACTCTTGTCTCAGGTTGCTAAAAACACAGTTTTGAGGTTGTAGATAAGACTGACGAAGTCAGTTACCTATACCTACGGCAAGGTGAAGCTGAGGTGGTTTGAAGAGATTTTCGAAGAGTATTAAAACGGTAGTTCTTCCTCTTCCAAAACCAAATCTGCCAAATCCTGTCCTGCATTATTTTCACGCATAGCACGTTGGGCACGACTTTCCAAGAGTTGGAATCCTGTCACAAGGACTTCGGTTACATAGTTCATCTGACCATTTTTCTCAAAGCGACGGGTACGCAATTCCCCATCAACGGAAATGAGACTACCTTTGGTTGCGTAGCTTGCCAAAGTTTCTGCTAGTCTGCCCCAAAGGACCATATTGACAAAATCAGCTTCACGCTCCCCATTTTGGTCTTTATAACGACGGTTCACAGCGATAGTTGCTCGTGCTACTGACTTATCATTGTTGGTTTTGTGCAATTCTGGTGTAGACGTTAAACGTCCAATCAAGATAACTTTATTATACATATTTTTTTCCTCCTACTTATCTATTCGTAGGAAATCAAAAAAGTTACAGAAATTTGTAACTTTTTGAGAAAAATATTTACTTTTTATGTACCATGAAACCTGTCGCCTGTTGATTTGCCATAATGGTCATATCTGTAATCTGAACACGACGAGGTTGACTAGTCACATAGACTACTGTGTCTGCAATATCCTGAGCTTGCAAGGCTTCGATTCCTTGATAAACCGTCGCAGCTCGTTCTTTATCACCGTGAAAACGTACCGTCGAAAAATCTGTTTCGACGATTCCCGGTTGAATAGTCGTCACCTTGATATCCGTTGCGATGGTATCAATTCGCAGACCATCTGAAAAGGTCTTAATCGCTGCCTTGGTAGCTGAATAAACTGCTGCACCTGCATAGGCATAAATTCCTGCGGTTGAGCCCATATTGATGATATGTCCTTGATTGGCTTTTGCCATTGCTGGCAAGAAACAGCGAGTAACTGCCATCAAACCTTTGACATTGGTATCCAGCATGGTCAACATATCCAGCTCTTCATAGTCCTGATAAGGTGCTAAACCTAGAGCCAGTCCGGCGTTATTGACCAAGATATCAATTCTCCCTATCGTTTCTAGAATATCAGAGCAGACAGTCTTTACCATTGTCATATCCGTGACATCCAATGGAAAGGTCCAAACTGTTTGATTTGGAAAAGTTTCTGCAAACTCCGACTTGAGGGTTTCTAGTCTGTCTATCCGTCGTCCTGTTAGAACGACATTCTCACCCTGCTCCAGATAAGCACGCGCAATCGCTTCACCGATTCCTGATGTCGCCCCTGTAATCACAACATTTTTTGCCATCTTATTTCCTTCTATCTGGTGGTCCAGATACTGATAACTTCCTAAGCAGTCCAGTGTTTCGCTGGGGCAAATGGAGTTCCAACAACTTGGTCTTCTGATAATTCAATAATACCACGTTTTTGCGGAGCGTTTGGCAGATGCAATTCACGAGGACTACACATCATGCCAAAACTCTTTTCACCACGAAGTTCACCTGGGAAAATAAGATTGCCTTTGGGCATCATAGCTCCTGGAAGAGCTACAATGGTTTTCAACCCCACACGCGCATTGGGAGCCCCTGCTACGATTTGCACTGTCTTGTCACTTGCGACTGCAACTTGGCAGATGTTGAGGTGGTCACTATCTGGATGAGCTACCATCTCGACAATTTCACCAACAACAAACTTAGGTTCCTTGTCATTAACAATTTCTTCTGTAAAACCTTCTGCCTGTAACTCTTGGTTTAAACGTGCTACTTGCTCATCTGATAAAAAGACTTGACCGCGCTCTGCAATTTCAAACAAACTTGAAACTTCGAAAATATTCCAAGCCACTGTTTCTCCATTTTCTTTGAGGAAAACTCGGGCTACCTTGCCTTTGCGCTCCACGTCCAACTTGGCATCTCCGCTGTTTTTCACGATGACCATAAGGACATCACCGACATGTTCTTTATTATATGTAAAAATCATTGTTTCCTTTTTCTCCTATTTCAGTCCTAATAAAAAGTCGTTAATTTGTTGCTTGCTTTTACGGTCGCGATTAACAAAACGACCAATTTCCTTGTCCTTTTCTAGAACAACAAGGCTAGGGATTCCATATACATCCCAGAGTTTGGCCAAATCCATATACTGGTCTCTATCCACTCGAATAAAGGTAAACTCTGGATTAGTTTTCTCAATCTCTGGCAAGGCAGGATAGATATAGCGGCAATCACCACACCAGTCTGCTACAAAAAGAAAGACTTTCTTCCCATCTTTTTCTACTAAAGATGCTAATTCTTCTAAACTTGCTGGTTGTATCATAAGACTTCCTCCTCATAGACTAGGTCTTCATTTTCATAGACAAAGGTATAATGACGGCCATCCTCAAAAATGACGCCACCAACCAAGCTCTCTAGACTGCTTTCATAAACTTGAACATAGAGGGTCGCAATTTCTCCCATGTCTGAAAAATGGTCTCGCACAATCGCTGTCAACTCCTCCTGAGTCTTCATGAGCTTACGGTCATCTGCAACTTTTTTCGTAGCAAGGGCAAGGCTCCCAATACCAAGCAGAGCCAGACCTGCCATCCACATTTTTTTAGCTTTCATACCATTCATTTTAACACAAAAAAGGCTTTAGGACAAATGAGGAAGCAGCAGAAAAACAAGTAAAAAGCCTCTTCCTTTAAGGAAAAGGACTTCTTATACTCAATGAAAATCAAAGAGCAAACTAGGAAGCTAGCCGCAGGTTGCTCAAAGCACTGCTTTGAGGTTGTGGATAAAGCTGACGTGGTTTGAAGAGATTTTCGAAGAGTATTATTCTTATTGCCAGGCGCCTGAGTTACCAACGTAGTAGCCATCAGGTGTGTAGGTATTGCGAAGCATCTTACCTGATGAAGCTAGATAATACCACTTGCCATTATCTTTGACCCAATCATTCGCTAGCATGACACCAGAAGAACTTACATAATACCATTCTCCCTTATCATAAACCCAAGTGCTTGCTTTCATAGCTCCTGAAGTTGATAAATAGTACCACTTGCCTTGCTCATAAATCCAGTCACTAGCAATCATGGCCCCTGATGATTTAAAGGCATACCAGTTACCACCTTGATAGAGCCAAGTTTGATTGAACATGACTCCTTTATCATTCATAAAGTACCAAGTTCCCTTGTCATAAACCCAATCATTCTGCACTAATTGACCTTGTTTTTGATAGTACCAGTTTTGGTTTGATGTTAGCCAGCTTTCTGCTTTTACAATCGGATAAAGTTCTTTGAAAGATCCTCCATCATATTTATGACTGATAGATTTTAGTTTTTCAAGTTTCAACTCGCCATTGCCATAGTCTGCCCAAGCAAAGATTTTTTGACCATTGACAGTCTCTGGTAAAGTAGCAGTGTAAGTCTTGGTTTGATAGTCCCATTTTGTATCAAGGTAGGTGTATTGATCATTTGATTCTTCAATACGGTAGTAGCCTCTCTTTCCACTATCATTATGAATATCATCCACAACTTTCGTTGACCAGGTCTTCACTTCGTTTCCGCTCTTAGCCTCGACCTTGATATCTCCTCTATAGCCATAAGGTACGTAAAAATTCAGGTAACGCCCCTCTATACCCATCATAGACTTGTCCTTTTCTTGACCTAGAAAATTGACTGTCTGATCTTGACCATCGAGACTAACCGTCCACTCGATTTTCTCGGTTTTTGGCAAATCCAAGACTTTGATATCCACTTCATGACCATTGTTAAACCGAAGAATGTTGCCATCTTGATACTGTACTCCACACTTAACAACCCATTCTTCTTTAAGCTCAAATGCCTGCCCTGAATGTGGAAAAGCCAGTAAAGCTAGACCAGCTAGAGACAAACCAAATAATGTGATTTTTTTCATCGTAGTTCCTCCTTAAGTTTTGTTATGTTAATTATATCACTATATTTTTATTTTTCAAATCTTATCCTAAATATGCAAGCAAAAAACCTCTGAGATTCTTCTCAAAGGTTCTGATTTTGCTAATTGCTGTTCTCAATCGCTGCAGTGACAAATGCAGTGTAGAGTTCTTCTGGGCGGTTTGGACGGCTTGACAGTTCAGGGTGATACTGACACGCTACAAAGAATTTATTTTCTGGAATTTCCACGATTTCTACCAAACGATTGTCTGGAGAAACTCCTGAAAAGACAAAACCTGCTTCCTCAAACTGCTCACGGAAGGCATTGTTAAACTCATAACGGTGACGGTGACGACGTTGCACCACTTCTTGATTGTGATAAGCAGCCGCTGCCTTAGAGCCACGTTTCAACTTAGATGGATAAAGTCCCAAGCGAAGAGTTCCCCCCATATCCTCAACGTCAATCTGATCACGCATGATATCAATGATAGGGTATTTTGTTTCTGGTGCAAGCTCTGCAGAATTAGCACCTTCAAGTCCTAAAACGTGACGAGCAAACTCGATACAAGTCAACTGCATTCCCAAGCAGACACCCAACATTGGAACATCATTTTCACGCGCATAGCGGATGGCTTGGATTTTCCCTTCTGTACCACGTTGACCAAAACCACCTGGCACGATGATTCCGTCCGTATCAGACAAGAGCTCTGCCACATTCTCTGCTGTCACATCATTGGCATTGACCCAATTGATTTTCACTTCTGCGTCGTTGGCATAACCAGAGTGTTTCAAGGCTTCAACCACAGAGATGTAGGCATCTTGCAACTCCACATACTTACCAACAAGGGAAATTTTAACTTGTTTTTTCAGGTTCATAACCTTGTCCACCATAGCTGACCATTCTGTCATATCCGCTGCTGGTGCATCTAATTTCAAATGGTCACAGACAATCTGGTCCATACCTTGTGCCTGCAAGTTCAATGGAATTTGATAAAGATGTTCAACATCCAAGGATTCGATAACGGCTTCTGGTGCCACATCACAGAACTGAGCCAGTTTGTTTTTAATTCCTTGACCAGCTGGCTCTTCTGTACGAATAACCAACATATTTGGCTGGATTCCCAAACCACGCAATTCTTTTACAGAGTGTTGAGTTGGTTTGGTTTTCATTTCACCGGCAACCTTTAGATAAGGAAGCAAGGTTGTATGGATGTACATGACATTATCTGCACCCACATCTGCCTTCATCTGACGAAGAGCCTCTAGGAATGGCAAGGACTCGATATCCCCAACAGTTCCACCGACCTCTGTGATAATGACATCAGAGTCAGTCGTTAGAGCGGCACGCTTGATTTTTTCTTTCAAAGCATCTGTGATATGAGGAATGACTTGAACAGTTGCCCCAAGGTATTCTCCACGGCGTTCCTTACGCAGAACTTCACTGTAGATTTTACCAGTTGTCACGTTGGAATATTTGTTAAGATTAATATCGATGAAACGTTCATAGTGACCCAAGTCCAAATCTGTCTCAGCCCCATCATCTGTGACAAAAACTTCCCCGTGCTGGTAAGGACTCATAGTTCCCGGATCGATATTGATATAAGGGTCAAACTTTTGAATGGTTACTTTGAGACCACGATTTTTCAAGAGACGGCCCAGACTCGCTGCCACAATCCCTTTCCCAATAGACGATACCACACCACCAGTTACAAAAATATATTTCGTAGACATAGATTCCTCTTTCTAAAATGCTCAAGGCCTTGTTAACTACGAGGGGACATAGAAAACAAGACCCTACTAATAAGAATAATCTGGGACGACTGCACCAGATTCACAACTAAAATACAAGAAGATAACTTCTTGAAAAAACAAAAATAGCTCCCTAAGAACTAGGGAGCCCCGACCTCTAAAAGAGGTGCCCGAACAATATGATACCCAAAAATAGGACAATTGTCAATAGCTAACTTTTATTCCTCGATGTTTTCAGCATCATCATCTGAAAACTCATCGTCTTCTTCGTTGAGATCCACGTCTTCACCCAAGTCATCAGGAGCGATTTCGTTGATTTCTGCATCGTAAGCTTCCACTTCATTTTTCTCATCATCTGGATTTTCATCATCGTATGAAAGAGCTGGATCTGCTTCGTATGCATCTTCGTCTTCTGGATCATCTGCATTGTAGTCAATAGCATCTGAATCGCCATCCATGAAGGCATTGACGCGTTTTTTCTTAGCTTTTGGTGCTACTTCATCGTCGTCATTTTCTTCAAGAGCGATGATTTCTTCGTCGATTTCGTCTACGCCATACCATGAACGAAGACCCCATTTGTTATCTCCAAGCGAGATGAAGCTACCGTCAAAGTTCAACTCTGTGTAGAACAAAGGCAAAGCTTCGCGGATATCGCTGTTTGATGTTCCAAGGTAGTTTTGAATTTCGTTTACAAGATCGCTAAAATGCATCTCATGATCGCGACCACGAAGTTCCAAGATAGCACGCGCTACCTCAATCATAGATAGTTCACTTTTTTCTTGCCCAGCAAATACTTCTAATTCCAAAGCGTTTCTCCTCATTTATACTACTATCGCCAGAGCAAACAGACTCTGACCTCATTTTATCATTTACTCTTTATTTTACGATAATTTTGCAGAATAGTCAAAGGTTAAGGGGGAGAATTATTTCTTTGCTACCCAACCAATGGCATCGATTGGTGGGTTTTCGGTATCAATCCAGATGAATTCAATACCAATTTCCCCATTTTTAAACTTAGTCAAACGAATGCCGTTGATTTCCAGCTCATTGAGTCGTTGACCTGTCAAGACTTCGCGTTCTTTCAAAATAAAAATCATACATAGAAATTTTTAAAAATTTTCTCTATCGTAAACCTGCCACTAGTTCAGAAACTATACTAGCTGATTCCAAACGTAATATGGTCATTTCATCTACCTTCCCTAATAATGGCATTGCACCATACCAAACAATAGTCTTATTCACCAAAAGAATAGGCGTGACTATTTTTGATTGAGTAAAAGACACTTTAATTTTCTTGCTCTTCATCTGGTCTAGCCATGCTTTATTTGCAACCGTCTCTGGTATACATATCTCAATTTGACTAATCTTAAATTCTTTTAGAAATTTCATCAGTTTTGTCTGGTGCACATAAGGTAAAATAAGCATACACTCCTGTCTTTCCCCTGCCAAGTCCTCTCTCAGCACATTCTCATATCTACTATCAACATAAATGAATTGTTTCTCCTCACCCTCGATGACACGATAATCCATCTTTCGATAAGCTACTTGTCGTTTCTGAAACATCTTTTCTAAATAAGGAACATGAATATCTACATAATCGAAAATACGCACCAAAGACTTGTCCTTGTAGTTTCGATGAATCCGACCTGCATACTGAATTAAATTATTTTTCCAAGAAAAGGGTGCTGCCAAGATAAGCGTGTCCAACTGAGGTAAGTCAAAACCTTCGCCAATGTATTTTCCAGTAGACAACAAAACAAACCCTTTATCTAACTGTTCTAACGTCTCCAGTAAACTCGTTCTCTCTCGGACTTTGGTTTTTCCACTAATAATGTAACAGTCATCAACCTCTTTCTCTTTCAATAACTTTTCAAAGACATCTATCTGTTGAATTCGATTGACTAGAACCAAAATATTCCGACCTTCTGCCACTTGGGTTAGAATATCCTTAAGAATCAACTGATTCCTCACTGAATCTGTAGCAATCCAATCACTAAGCTGTATAAAATTACTTGCTTTGGTCTTTTCAATCTCCAAATGACCAAAAGAAGTGAATCTTAATTGCAATTGCCGTTTAAAATCCGTTTCCCTCTTATCAGCAGTATGGAGTATCTCACCAATTCTCTGAAAAACAATAGGTTCATGACCATTCTTACGTTCAGGCGTAGCCGTCAAACCGTAAAGATACTTCCCTCTAAACTGTGCCACAATTTTTTCAAACATCAAAGCAGACACATGATGACACTCATCCACAATCATCATCTCATACTCATCCAAAAGGCTTTGACTATTTTCCAACTTAAATAGAGATTGAATCATAACGACATCAACCAGTTTACTCAACCATTTCTTAGTCCCACCGTACTGCCCGACATAGCCTATTACCCTTTCACGACCTGATGGCGTATAACGGGTAGCTTCTTCCTCTTCAAAAGTCAAAAAGCAGTTTAAGCGATCCAGCCATTGATCTAATAGTTGCTTATTATGGACTAGAATAATTGTTTTTGTCTTACGTTCAGAGATGAGAGCAGCACCTAAAACGGTCTTCCCAAAACCAGTCTCCGCATGGAGTAAACCATTTTCTTTAGAAATCATATCTGACAGGGCTAACTCTTGTTTCAAAGTAAGTTCTCCCTTAAATGACACTCTAATAGACCTTTGTACTTTTCTCCTATCTTCCACAACTACCTGCTTAAATTTATCTCGCAATGGATATAGCAAGCCTCTTGGCAGCCATAAATAATGATCGGATTCTCCAAATAAATACATTCGCTCAGGAATTTGATAGGTTGGCTGTCGCATAGCCTGCTTTAAATAAAATTCGGGATTAGAAAACGAAGCCATATTTTTCAAGAAAAAAAGTGTCTTGGGAGTCACAGACGATTTTTCAAGTTGGATAGTATTGGATAAAACGACCTGCAACTCCTTGTCCAATTCTTGCTTACCCAACTCCTCTTGGATTAACAGTGCCACTTTAGCAGTTGAAATCTTCTGAATTCCTTGTAGGTATCTCCATTGGTCTTCATAAGGTTGAAACTGTTCATCCACAAAGATCGTTCGCCCTTGATGATAAGCCTCTCCTTGAAAAGGCAAGGCAATCAAATTACCAAATCCACCCTTAGGAAGGACATCCTGATTCGGGAACATGCGATCAAAAGAATCAAAGGACAGTTGCATACTTTCCTGCATAGCCAATTCTAATAGTTTCTTTCCAAACAAGCGAGCCTCTCGACTCGGAATAGCTTCCTCAAAGAAGAACCAAATATGGAGTCCTTGACCCAAGCGAGAAATCTCTAGATGGGCTTCCATCTGGCGTTCCCTGACTATTCTACGAATGGTTAAACCAGCTTCTTTCCAATCTCCTTCATCCAAATCCAGTACCAAAAAATAGCAGCTATCATCTAAGTGCATAGGAAAGATACCGATAGCTATCTCCCCACGAAAATGAGATTTCAAAACGGAGTCCGTCAATGTCTGGAAACTACGTTTTTCAGGTGGTAACTGCTTCCAACCATAATCATAGGAAGGAAAATACTGAATTTTCCCTTGATCATTGATAAAACTCTTAGCATAAACATCATAACGGCCAGCAAACACAGAGGTAAACAATTGTAATTTTTCTTGCGTCGTCAAGCGACTACTTTGAAGTTGGAACATCTCCTCGAACTGAGAGCGTTCCATAACAAACTGACTCTTGTCTTTAAGACGTTTACACAAGAAAAACTCATTTTCCCCATTAAAAGAAGAAAAGACATCAAGTACTTCTACCACAATTCCATCCAAAGACACAAAAACAGCCATAAGAGTCACCTCCTTGATTCCTATAGGCTGATTATAACAAGAATAGCTGAAATTGTACACGAAAATAAAATCCGAATATCACTCATTTTGTATGTGACTAATATTCCGTGTCGCACCAGAAGGTACGAGGTAAATAGAGCTTAAAAGAGCAGTCTATAGAATTAAAAAAACGCATATCAAGTGACCTAAACTTTGATGATATACGTTTTCTTGTGAGAATATTTACTTCATTTTTGTCTAAAATTCAATGTTTACTCAGTATGAGGATTATGAAAAATCGAGGTCTAAATCTAAATACATTTTTTCTGAAGACAAATCATTTTGACCACCGAGCAAGAGATTTTCAAAAAAAGCTGTTAAAAACTCAGGACGTCGCTGTAAAATCTTTGCATTATCTAATACCAAGGCATCACGAAAATACTTGGCATGTTGCTGAAATGGTGTATTATCAATATCAAAACCAAACTCACGAAGATACTGAATCAAAAAGACTGTTACCGTCCGAGTGTTTCCTTCGCGAAATGGATGAATCTGCCAGATTCCTGAAATAAAATGCTGGATTTGTTTTACTATACCCGACTGGGTTAGTATCGCATATGCAACTTGTTTTTCCTTATTAAAATCATAATCCAAGGTCATTTGAATCATGGAGTAATCAGAGTACACAACACTTTCACCATTCAAAACAGGTTCATTCTTTGTGATATTGGTCTGACGAAATTGCCCCACCGGAATAGAGGGTTCAAATATATCTTGAAACAACTCCTTATGAATAGCAAGTAAGGTCGCAGGACTGAAGCTAAAGCCTCTTCGAGACAATAGTTCTACAATACGTAGAGAAACCAAGTCTGCCTCTTCCGTACTTGCATCAATAGTATGGTGATAAGCCGTTGCATCCTCATAAACCTGCTCATAAGTCAGTTCACCCCGAGCCTGTTTCTCAGCCAAAGATTCCATATAAGCTGATGGCACTAGATTGTCAACTTTCTGCAGACCAAAACCTATCCGCCATAAATCACGTTTAGCTTCATAAGACAAGTTTGGGTTGTCAATGTTGTAAGTTGGTTGCATAGAAAGTTCCTTTCAATTGTTTTTCTGTGTCATCGGTAAATGGTGAAATGGGTATGGAATTGGCGTAAATTATAAAAATCCTTCACAATAAGTGCTATGAAGAGACATAATGAAAAAGTTGTATTCAAGATTCCATGCACTCATCTGAAATGTCCGTTGGACGAATGGTTTGATTAAACGAATAAATCTTGCGCACATACTTATCAAATTCATTGGTATACACCACTCTGAACTCGTTGGTCTGTTCAAATCCAAACTCAATTCCCCCAACACCTGAGGAGAATGCTGCAATGTTGTACTTATCAGGTCGGTTCTAACGTAGAGGGTTTGTTGTGTAGTAAGCTGCTTTCTAAAATGTTAGTTATATTAGTAGTATTTTGATAATTGTAAATAATTGTATTTTATCTTTTTATTGGATATTAAAATATCTTTTTGTCCCTATGTTTTTACTTACTCCTGTGGATTTATCAACAATTTCCTCTTATACAATTAGGTACTTTCATCATCAATGTTTGTTATTGATTATTCTTTTTGGTTTTGCTCTTATTAATGCTTTCACTTGTTCTGATAGATGTATCAATGATTTTCTCTCTTCGTTAATTTTCTCTTCTACAATTTGTATACTTTTATCATCGATGTTTGATATTACATAGCCTTTTACATCATTAAATTCTTCTTTAGAATGAGCTAATGAATTACGTTTATCTATCATTTGCATCCAATCATTTAATAATGATGTGTTGTGGGTTATATCACGTTTACTAAGATGATTATTTTTAAAATCTCTATAGAGAGATTTATAATTTCTAGAATCTGTTAAGTCAACATTTAATATTTTTTTTAACTCATATTCTATCTCAGCATTTTCACTCATATACTCTCCTCTAAGAGCATTTAGTTCATCCCACTTTGATAGACTAATTTCAATGGCTTTCTGAAATTCACGTTCAATTACTTCATCGCTGGGAGAGGATAAGTTGATAATCATAGTATTATTTAATAATCCTAGATTATCTTCCTCATTAATTTTTGTTATTACTGTCTCCTTTATCTCATCATAATTTTTTGAATAAAGAATAAAAAATTGCTTATATTTTTCTCGACTTCTTACATCGTTTAAAAATTCAATACCATTATCAATACCATTCTCATATTCTTCTCCTAAATTAAAATCGGATATAAAGAAATCGATTCTTTTAGAAGTATCATCCAAAACTTTTCTGGCATCTCCAATACTTTCACATAAATGACAATTATCTCCTAATAATTGATAACCTTTATCTTCTATAGCTTTTTTTACTATTTTTAAATAATCGTGAAAAGCATCTTCCATCTCATCTTCTAACCAAATAATACTAATATCTCTACGCATTTTCTAATTATCACCTAATTCAATTATAAAGCTTGTTTCTTCCGTATTTGAAACCACATTAATTTCCCATTTAAATTTTTTACAAGTTTGTTTAATTATATACATCCCAACTCCTGTTCCATTCTCTTTAGTAGTAAATCCTAATCTAAAAATATCGTCCTTATTGACTATTTCAGAAGATAATGGCTTATTAGAAGATATAACTAATTTATTTTCTTCATCGATGAATTTAAATATAATTTTATCTGCTAGTTGATCCATAGCATTTATAATAAAATTATCTAGTATCATACCTAAATCAAAAATATGTACTCTGGAAGTATGAGGATTATTTGAAAAATCAATTATAATCTCTAAATTTTTATAAGAAAGACTGTTTAAGTAACTCTTTATATAACTTTTGACATTAATGTATTTCCTTCCTTTTACTTCAGAAGTATTTAATTTGAGTACTTGATTTTTTATTGTAAATAATTTTCCAGAAGATTTTTTTAGACTAACAACATACTCGCTCACTCGTTCAAAATCATCTGTCGATTTAAAATCTGCAACAATTTTTTTATTTACTGAATCTATGTTTTTATACACTCCAGTTAATTCATGAGCCAACAAATTTTGTTGCGCAGAATTATTGCTTCCAATTAAAACATCCTTTCTTTTACTTTCCTCCTCTGCTACGTCTCTAGCTATTTCTGCTTCTTTCTGTTTTGTCTCTGCCAATTTTCTAGCTAACTCAGCCTCCTGACGTTGCTGTTCTGCAATTTTTTTATTTTCTTCTGCTTGCTTTCTTTTTTCCTCTGCAAGTTGTTCTTTTCTTTCTATTTTCTCCTTCTCTTCTTGTCTAATCTTTTCAACTTCCTTACGAACTACAGTACCAATATTAACACGCTCATTTATCAACTTATTGACAATTGGTTTTAGCAACTCAATCAATAAAGTTATTCTTTCATCATTTCCTGATAATCCTTCACGATTTGAAGTTGAAATATCTTCCAAACAATCATTATCTAAAATATCAAATGAGATTTCCCCTTCAATATAGTTACTGAAGGCTTGTGTGTTATTTAACTGCGGCATAAAATTTGATACTGCTAATTTATCTCTGACATAAAGTCTTAGCTGATTAGCCTTGTAAACATCATTCCTTATAAATCTATTAGTGGGATCATCTTTTGTATTTTCAGATGCTTCCGTCATAATAATTGTACTATGAATTCCTATCCAACCAGTCAATTCATAATCAAACTCTTTGGTTATTCCGTGTATAGTTAAAAAATTTCTCTTTCCTTTCAAATTTATTTTAGTAACGTCTGATGGACTTAATTTCTTTACCTGACGTAACTTGTTGGATACTTCCTTTAAATCTGCGTTTATTTTCACTGAGTCATTTAACAATTCGTTTTCAACGATACCATCAGAAGTTTGAAAAAAAGCATACAAATTTTTAAATCCAATTATTTTAGAAACTTTTGAAAATTCTATCTTCTGTTTTGATTTAGTCTTGTAAGCCACTTCGATAACTGCACCAATATTGTTTAACAAATAATAGTTAGCTAAAGTCATCTTCAAAGAATCCAACTTTCCCTCTGCAAATCCAGTCAAATCAACTCCAACTGATTTTATTAAAGTTCCTGATTCGAATGAATCCCAAACACTTTTATTTTCAATAGACACATCATTAATATCAACACGAATTAATTCAGGAATATCACTATCAGATGCGTTTGTAGAGTCTAGCATCCACGCTGTTTCAATTCCTCCTTTTTTAGAAACTATATAATATTTTTTTGACAAAAATAACGTTGCTAATTTTCCTATACCTTTTCTTCCCTTTGTCTTCTCAGATGACTCTTCTTTCGATAAGCGTCTGTTTCTCCCAATCAATGCGTATTTAGTAGATAAATCAACATAGCTCATTCCACTACCATTATCTAAAATTTCTAAGGTTGATTTCGATTTATCAATAGATTCTATATAGAGCTTAACATTTGTTGCACCAGCATCTAAACCATTAGCTATTAATTCAGATATTGCACTCCAGTTATTAGTATACATTTGCTTTCCTAACAAGTTCAAAGCAAAATAAGAGAAGTTAAATGGGATACTGTTAGTTTCTATCATAATTAAACGCCTTTATAATTTATTTTCCTCGAAAAATTTCTTTATTCTATTAGCCAGATGAATACTCAAAATAGGAGGAACAGCATTACCAATCTGGGTATTAATTGCTTGTAGACCTCCGACAAACTTATAATTATCTGGAAAAGACTGTATTCTTGCACCTTCCCTTGCAGTCAAAGCTCTATTTTGACTGGGATGAATGCACCGTAAGGAAGATGGTGTTGATAAATTGTTTGTTATGGTCGTTGAAGGTCTATCCCACCACAATCTACCGTAAGTATTACTATATCCTGAGGTTAAATAAAGTGCTCTATCTAACAATCCATCTTCTACCATTCTATTTATATCATTCTTACCTTGTCCTTCCTTAAGTGCAGCCATAATTTTCTGCAATCTTTGTCCATGATTACGACTTACATGATTAAATAATTGTTCTTGATTACCTCTCATTAAAATTTGATAATCTGTTTGTGGATCTTGCACATATTGGTCCGCTCTGTCATTATTTCCTAAACTAGGTAAATCTCCAATAGCATCTCTTAAATTGAAGGGATTTTCAGAAGTACACTTTTCTGGAAAACTCCATTCAAACTCAATATTTAAATCATTTCTTACACCAATCAAAAAGACGCGTTCTCTATTTTGTGGAACACCGTAATCCTTAGCATTAAGTAATTCTGTATAAACGCTATATCCATGAACATCTCCAAAGCTAGATAAATCTTTAAAACTTTCTTTTACATTTCGAATAATTGGGCCATTTTGCTCGTTTTTCATGGTTAGCAAACCATAAACATTTTCAAAAACAAACATTTTAGGTTGGATAAATGAAAGTATCCTTCTATATTCACGATACATTTTTGCTCTCTTATCATACTGTCTCTTGCCAACCGTACTAAAGGACTGACAAGGTGGGCCACCAATAACTATATCAACTCTTTTTGAACTGATTCCTTTGGATTTTAAAAATTGTTCATCTATATTAGCAATGTCTTCCTCAATCATAGTAACTCTAGGATAATTTTGTCTGAAAGCTTCTGCTGCATCATGATTGAATTCATTTGCAAATCTAATGTTAAAGTCATTTCTGGAAACAAATTTATTATTTTTAATTGTCTTCTGAAAGCCAAAAGTCAATCCTCCAGCACCAGAAAATAAATCTACAACTTCTATCATTTCTTACCCTTTTTCAAAAAATATTCTCATTTTCCATTGTACCAAAAACCCCAGCAAATTGCCGAGGTTTATAGTCTATTTCACCAACTTCTTCATCTCATCAATACGTGCGACGGTCGCGTCGTACTTAGCTTGATAGTCGGCTTGTTTGTCGCGTTCTTTTTGGACGACTTCTGGTTTGGCATTGGCTACGAAGCGTTCGTTAGAGAGTTTCTTACCTACCATATCCAGTTCTTTTTGCCATTTAGCCAGTTCCTTGTCGAGACGAGCCAGTTCTTCTTCGACATTGAGGAGGTCAGCCAGTGGCAAGTAGATTTCTGCTCCTGTGATGACGCTTGACATAGCGAGTTCAGGTGCAGGGATGGTTGATGCGATTTCCAAGTGTTCTGGATTTGTGAAGCGTTTGATGTAGTTGACATTGCTGTTAAAGAAGGCTTCCAAGTCGCTATCGCTTGTCTTAACAAGGATGGTGATAGGCTTGCTTGGAGCAACATTTACTTCTGCACGCGCATTACGAACTGCACGAATCAAGTCTTTAAGGCTTTCCACACCAGTGTGGGCAGCGAGGTCTTCAAAGGCTGGATTGACAGTTGGGTATTCTGCTGTAACGATAGAACCTTCTGAGATTTGTCCAAAGATTTCCTCTGTCACGAATGGCATGATTGGGTGAAGGAGACGAAGGATCTTGTCCAAGGTGTAAAGGAGAACAGAACGTGTGATGACTTTCTCTTCTTCGTTATCGCTATAAAGGACTTCCTTGGTCAACTCAACGTACCAGTCCGCAAACTCATCCCAGATAAAGTTGTAGAGGATGTGTCCAGCCACACCAAACTCAAACTTATCAAAGTTTTCAGTGACTTTTCCAATCGTTTCATTGAGATTGTGAAGAATCCAGCGGTCAGTGACATTTCCAGCTTCCTTGTTAACAATTTTTTCCACATTAGCCGTTGCTTGCTCAAGGGTCAAGCCTTCATTGTTCATGAGGATGTAGCGAGAGATGTTCCAGATCTTGTTAATGAAGTTCCATGAAGCATCCATTTTCTCGTAAGAGAAGCGGACGTCTTGCCCTGGTGCAGAACCATTTGAAAGGAACCAACGAAGGCTATCTGTTCCGTACTTATCAATAACATCCATTGGGTCAATCCCGTTACCGAGAGATTTCGACATCTTGCGTCCTTGCTCATCACGAATGAGACCATGAATCAAGGCATTTTTGAATGGCGACTTGCCAGTAAATTCCAAACCTTGGAAAATCATCCGAGACACCCAGAACGGAATAATATCATAACCAGTCACCAAAGTTGATGTTGGATAATAACGTTTAAAGTCTTCTGAGTCGACATCCGGCCAGCCCATGGTAGAGAATGGCCAAAGAGCAGAACTGAACCAAGTATCCAAGACGTCTTCGTCCTGAGTCCATCCGTCGCCTTCTGGAGCTTCTTCACCGACGTATATTTCACCCTCAGCATTGTACCAAGCAGGGATTTGGTGACCCCACCAGAGCTGACGAGAGATAACCCAGTCGTGAACATTTTCCATCCATTGAAGGAAGGTATCGTTGAAACGTGGAGGGTAAAATTCTACCTTGTCCTCTGTGTCTTGGTTGGCAATAGCATTCTTGGCCAATTGGTTCATCTTGACGAACCATTGAGTAGACAAACGTGGTTCAACCACTACACCTGTACGCTCTGAGTGACCAACACTGTGGACACGTTTTTCGATTTTGACGAGGGCACCGATTTCTTCCAACTTAGCAACGACTGCCTTACGAGCTTCAAAACGGTCCATACCTGCAAACTCAAAGGCCAAGTCGTTCATAGTACCGTCATCGTTCATGACGTTGACTTGTGGCAAGTTGTGGCGTTGACCCACCAAGAAGTCGTTTGGATCATGGGCAGGTGTGATTTTCACGACACCAGTACCAAACTCAGGATCAGCGTGTTCATCCCCAACGATTGGAATCAATTTATTAGCGATTGGAAGGATGACATTTTTACCAATCAAGTCCTTGTAGCGTGGGTCTTCTGGATTGACCGCAACCGCAACGTCCCCAAACATGGTCTCAGGACGAGTAGTCGCAATTTCAAGAGCGCGTGAACCGTCTTCTAGCATGTAGTTCATGTGGTAGAAGGCACCTTCGACATCCTTGTGGATAACCTCGATATCAGACAAGGCTGTGCGAGCTGCTGGATCCCAGTTGATGATAAACTCACCACGGTAGATCCAGCCTTTCTTGTAAAGGTCCACAAAGACCTTGCGAACAGCTTTTGACAAACCTTCATCAAGAGTGAAACGCTCACGAGAGTAGTCTACAGAGAGCCCCATCTTGCCCCACTGTTCCTTGATGGTAGTCGCATATTCGTCTTTCCATTCCCAGACTTTCTCTAGGAATTTTTCACGCCCTAGGTCGTAACGACTAATGCCTTCGCCACGCAAGCGCTCCTCAACCTTAGCCTGAGTGGCAATCCCAGCGTGGTCCATCCCTGGAAGCCAAAGCGTATCAAAACCTTGCATACGTTTCTGACGGATGATGATATCCTGTAAAGTCGTATCCCATGCGTGACCAAGGTGGAGTTTCCCAGTTACGTTTGGTGGTGGAATCACGATTGAATAAGGCTTAGCCTTTTGATCGCCTGAAGGCTTGAAAACATCGGCATCAAGCCATTTTTGGTAACGACCAGCCTCAACCTCGGCTGGATTGTATTTAGGTGAAAGTTCTTTAGACATGTGTTTGTCCTTTCTCTATTGTATTCATTTTAGCTTGAATCTGCTTAGCAACCTCTTCTGCAGACAGATTCGTATTATTTATTTTAAGGTAGTGGTGCAACTCATTCGGTTGATGTTGGGAATTTAATTGAAGGGTTTCAGCTGTCTCTAAAATTTCTCTTTCAGATACCTCAATATACCGTTTCAAGGGCTTGTGCTTCAACCGGTTCTCCGTTTGATTTCGACGTAAACGCTCCTCAAGACTTGTTTCCAACTCAACAAACAGAACCTCTTGATGAAAGTCATTCAACAAATCCTGAATTTGCTTCAAATACATCAGCTGGTACTGATTTGAAAAATCAATTACGTCAGTTAAAATTACTGATCGCTGATTTCTTGCACTTGCTCCAAGGAAAGAAAAGGTGATTCCACGAACAAATTCCCACATTTCCTCTGTAAAGTCCTGATAGATTTCTAGTGCAAAATCGATGGCTTGATGGTTATAAAAGAGGGTAGCATCTGTCAGTCGAGATAACTCTTGACCAATGGTCATTTTTCCTGAGGCTGGAGCACCAATGATGAAAAGATGCATCAAATCACCTCCCACTCACTCTTCAGCAATCCATATATCAGACTGTCACAGCGGTTGCCTTGAGCATCTTTGCGGTCTCTTATGCGAGCTTCGAGGGTAAAGCCAAGCTTTTCCGCGACTCGTTGACTTTGAAGGTTATATCCAAAGCAAGTTAGTTCAATCTTGTGAAGACCAAGTTCTTTAAAAGCTAGATCAATCAAGGCACGCGCTGCTTCTGGCACATAACCGCGTCCCCAATAGTCTGGGTGTAAGGTATAGCCAATCTCAAGCACATCATCTTCATGACGATGGTTGAAATCAACAGAGCCGATGATAGTATCGGTCCCTTTAACTACTATGCCGTAACCAGCTGGGAGATTGTCCTTTTCATTGCGCTCGGGAAGAATGTGCTCCAGATAATAAATCTCATCTTCCAAGGTCTTGACGGGTGGAAAACCTGCTGGGTAGGCGACCTCTGGGAGACTAGCGTAGGCATAAATATCTTCGGCATCCGCCACCGTACGGACGCGTAAGACAAGCCGTTCGGTTTCTAATCGTTCTGGCAGTTCAGTTCTTGTCATCCTTCTTCCTCGCTTTCTTTATGAAGCTCCCCATAGGGTCAACACGGTTATCTAAATAGCGATAAACGCGCTGGTGACCGTCCCCCATAAAGTAAGTCGGTGAAAAACGGTCATTTTTAAAATGCCCTCTCTCATCCAAGAGATCTGGATCAGCAAGTCGCTCGATAATCTTGGCAAAGATATGACAGATTCCATCTTCCTCGATAATTCTATCAACTTGACATTCTAACACGACTGGACAAACCCCTAAAATCGGTGCCTGAGTCCGTTCAGAAATCTCGTAGTCTAGCCCCAGGTGTTTCAATTTCTCTCGATGACTGATAAAACCAGCCTGCTCCATCTCGAGCATGAGATTTTCATCAGGAATATTCACAGTAAACTTCTGGTAATGCTTGATTTGCTCAGCCGCATTTTCCTCAGCTCCGACACCGATGACTAGCCAATCTCCCAAGCTATAAGAGGAACTGCAGGTCGTAATATTGTGTTCAAAATTCTGATCCTGATACCCCAAAATGAAGATAGGAAAGCCATAGTAGAGTTTACTTGTGTTAAAAGATTGCTTCATAACAACCTCCTTTTACTAAGACGCAAAAGAAAAGCCCTGCCATCTACATGACAGGGACGAATGTATTTATCCGCGGTACCACCCAATTTCGGGCAGTTGCCCGCAACTCTCGTCTTTAAAACAAAAAGACACTTTTATTTCAATTTTTCATCCATTAGCAACCAGTTTTGACACATTTGTGGACTTCTCAGCACCGCCACTTTCTGTAAAATGTGGGATTCAAAACACCTCTAATGGCTCTATTGTAGCAAGATTTTGACGGAAATGCAAGGCACAAGAAAGATTACTTGAACTTGATACCATTTTCTTTCAATTTCTTGATGGTGGCTGGGCCGATTCCTTTCAAAGCAAGGAGTTCTTTTTCAGTCCAGTTTTTGAAATCTGAAGCAGACTTGATTCCTTCATCATAGAAAGTTTTGGCACGGTCAAGTGGAAGTCCACCCAAGTTTGCTGCAAAATCTTCTACAGAATTGGCTACTTTTTGAGCTTGCTCTTTGGTAGCTTCTACTGCTTGTTCAACTTTTTTAGAAACAGCCTTACCAGCTTGGCTTGCTGACTGTTCTGCACGTTTCACGACTTTTTTTGTCTCTTCTACAACCTTAGTCACAGTACTTGAAAAAGCACCTGCACGACGGAGGCTATTTCGTAATTGTTTTTTACGATTGAGTTTCTTTGACATGATAAAATCCTTTCAATAAAAAACCCCTGCTCTGACAAGGATTTAATATAAATATTCTATCAAGATTTTAGTAAAAAATCAAGAATCTTTCTCGTTTAATAATTTCGCTCACCGAATAAGCCTTCTGGCAAATCATGAAATCCCTTGCCTGATTTGAAGTTTTCAAACTTACCAAGCAAGAACTGATAAGCATCCAAACGGCTTTCGTAGCGAATCATAGCATCTTTGGCACGCTCGTCTTGGTCTTCTTCGTAGACTTTTTGGCTTTCCTTATGTGCCATGTCGTTGATCATAATTTGGGTATTGACCCAAGCTTCAAATTCCTTCATAAATTCTTGTTCGTAACTCATTTTTTCTCCTTATTCTAATCCACGGAAATAGTCCGTGTCAATCTCACGGTAGGGTTGAATATCCTGAACGTACTCCAACACACCTTGGAATTCTCCGTCTTCATCATGGACTGCAGCGTAGGTGATGTGGACAAATTTACCTCGCGACTCAGACTTAAACCACATTTCATACTTGTCCTTAGTACCCTCACGAAGCCCCTTCATAATGGTCTTAACCTTGTCCAAATACTTAGGTGGATGGCAGAGTTCAACATTGCGCCCGACTTGAGACGGTGTTCGTTTGAAAATCATCTCATCAGCTGGCGTATTGTCATTGTAATACTGGAAAATATCGTCTTTATTGACAAAGGTAATCTCCATAGGGAGATGATTGAGAATGAGATTGGCCTGCTCGACCGAGAGATAGCCATTGCCAAAAGCCTGTTGACTATGGCGGTCCAGCACTGCTTCCTTTTCCTTAGGGGTAAAGGTAATGGTAAACTGTCCTTCTGGCGTATCGATAACCTGCTGAACTTGTCCCTCTTCCGTATCTAGCTGAATAGGCTCCTCTGCAATCTTTTCCTCAACAAAACTCTGTCTTTCTGGCACCCATTTCTCAGACGGACGGATGATGGCATAACCATAGGCATCGCTCTCCTCCGCAATCTGAAGCCAGTCATCCTGAGTAAAGGACTCAAGGAGAATCATGAGAAGGATGGATTCTTCCTTGAAAATCATACTTTCAAACTCTGTCGCAAAAGATTCAAAAGTATCTTTTACAGTGGAAATCGACACTTCAGGTAGTGACTTGGCTGTCGCTAAAGCTGTCTGAAAGAGTTCCCTAATCTGGTCATCCACTCCCCACATAACTTTTGGAGGTGAATCGTGTCCATAGCGCTCCATGATTGGAAAGAAGAGCTCTTCCTTACGTTGGTAATGAATATCAAATTGACCCACAAGTCCCATCTGACGGATCAAACCCTTACGCATCTCCGAAAGCATTTCCTCGTCTTCCATAGACTCATAGGTATCTAACAACCTCCGAATGCGAATCAAGGCCGCACGGAGGGCTAGATTTTCATCCTTAAAGACACGAACGGGGTGACCTGGATGCTCGGTATCCTCTACTTCGACACCTTTAATAGCATTTTTAAAAAGATTGGCATGGACATCACAGAGTTCCATGACATCTTCAAAGGTGACACCTGAGTCTGAGTTCATTAGCTCGTGCTCCATGAGAGAAATCTCGATAGCTGAAACACCTGTAAAGGTCGCATCAAAGCGCTCCTGAACCGACTCAGGAGCAGCGCCATTGTGCAATTCTAACAAAATATCCCGTAGGATATGAATCCGTTCATCTGCCATTAGTCTAATCCAATCACTTCGTAGCCATTTGCTTCCAGTGTGCGGACAATCTTATCCATAGGAGTTCCTTCAAGCTTAGAACCCTGTTTAAGTGATACTTTACGACCAACTGTATTGCGCATCAAGGGATTAGCAAGGGGTTTAAAACCCAACTCCACTAGAATTTCCAAGACTTCTGGGTGCTTGTCCACCACTTCTGCAACAGGAATTGACACATCGATGATATTGTCCATGACGACCTCCATTGTATGTTCTAAAATGATTTTACTACTTATAGTATACCACAAGGAAAGAGATTAAAAAACTAGCAGTGGAGTTCCTGCTAGTTCTCTGCGACTTGGATTACCATCTAGATAAGTTTAAAGAGCCAATCCAATAGTTTAAATAATAGCTTGTAAAACAGCAATTGGACTGCAAAAGAGATAATCATCCAAAAGAATTTCACAATCCCAATAATCGGTTTGATAAAAATAATAGCAAGAAGTCCCCAGAAAAATTTCATTCTCTCTCCTCTGGCTTAATGAGCCACCGAGCCGTATCCATTAGCTTGTCTGCAATAAAAAGTTTTCCCAGACCGACAACGGCGTGGTCATCTTTCTTTATCGTTTTCATTACTTTTACACCTTGCATGGTCAAAAAGTAATTCCCATAAGTTTTAGCTAGAATTTTTATGAGTCCCATATTACTCTCCTTCGATGATTTCAGCCTCTTTTCGGATTGTTTCAACATCTTCTTGATATTGAACTTCACTATAGTTGACTAGCTTGGACAATTCTTTCTGCAAGCTTTCCCCCATTGGTTTCATAGTTGCAAAGGTTAAACCACCTGAAATAATACCACCCAAGATAGGAATGAATTTTCCCATTCCTTTGGCCAACCCTCCCTTGGTCAGATTCACACCAAATATTTTTAAGACTTTTTTCAAAATAGGGTACCAAAGCGTCTTTGTTAACGCTTTATTAGGTACTGTTTTCATTACCTGTTTGGCAATTGTTATACCACCAGCACGTAGCAAAGCAGCGGTTCCATTCACCCCCAACATGACGCCTAGATAAAGCAAGAGGGTATTTTGAGCATCTTCACTCAACTCCTCGCGTGAAGCCCAAAGATCCTCATAACCATAAATATAACCTAATTCTTGAGCCAATTTCAGAGAGAAACCATAAAATTGAGCCACATCAGCTGGAATGGTAATTGCCATAGCAATCCCTCCTGGTAATCCTGCAACAACAGACGTTCCACTCGCCAATAAAACATTATCCCTAATACAGGCATTAGCCACTCGATCTAAGATTTCTTGAGATAAGAGAGACGTTGGACCTTGTTCTAATAAGGTAGGAATGTCCTGTGGATCCAATTCTTTGGAAAACTTATCTACTAAAAATTTCGAACGATCAACCTTAACGATAGGTAGTTTCACCACTTGTTGCAATACTTGCATAGCTAAGTCTTGTTCAGCCATATACAAACTCCTTTTACTTCTGTAAGTTATATTCTATGATAGCATACTCTTTTAAAGTATGTTTCAACTCCCCCTCAAAAATTTTCAAATAAATCCTTAGCAACTTATTTGTTAAAGATGTTTAATAGTCTTTGTAGAGACAGCTCGAATATTCAACTCCTACCCTTACAACATGATATTCTATCTGTGAACGATAGTCTATTATTGTTTCACCTAAAATGTTCCTTGAATACACACTAACTATGAGCTTCCGAGCTTCATCTTATAAATCCATAATTTCTTTTTTCTTTCGATCAAATTCTTCCTGGGATAATATCCCTGCATCTAAAAGAGATTTTAGTTTTGTAAGTGCTTCGATTTGCTCATCTAATGATAGACTTGGTTTCATGGCTTTTTCATCTAAACTTTGAGCCATATTCATTCCAAATATCATTCCAGCACTATCACCTAGACCATGTTGCTCCACTCCTGATGCAATTTTTTGTTGTGCTGCAATATTAGAAGATTTCTGCGATACATCATCATAAGCTTTTAAATTCATCTTATTTGATGAAAATTGTTTAACCAATTCCTTAGATTCTGGTGAGAACTCAATATTAGCAATGGCAACTTTTACAATCTCAAATCCAAAACGTTCTTTCCAAGTCCCTGCATACTGTCCATCATTCGATACTTGGGTTGCAAGAATTGAAGCTTGTGACGGTAATTGTGAAATACGATAAGTTGTTGACAAAGAATTAAGTGCAACAATAAAAGATTGGAGAAACTCTGTCACTATTTGTGATCTAGCTTGAGCGCTATCAAAGGTATAATAAGTCACATTGGCAGGAAGAAAGTTTCTGATAAATTGCTTAGCATCTGTAATTTGGATAGAAAATGTTCCAAAAGCACGTACTTCTAAATCTGTCCCATAAAACAAATCATTATACATGACTGGACCACGAGTCCCAAATTTAATATCACGAATTTCTCTCAAATTAACAAAGCAAATCTGTTTTTGCTGATCACTTTGGCCACCGAATCCAACACGATTAACAACATTGTCAAACAGTGATTTTTTCAATCCATCACCGTTAAAAACACTGCTCTCACCATTTTGATATTCATATCCACCTGGTTCTGTAATAATTTCCTCGATACCAGACTGACTAAAGATAAAGGCAGCAGTATTTTCTGGAATAAAAATCTTGGATCCGTTGGAAATAACACCTACAGATCCCTTCGTATTGACACCCCTACCATTATTACTTTCTTGAACAATACCGGGACTTACAGCTGTATGTTCATCAAAAGCTTGAACTGTGATAATTTCTTTCCACTGATCTGCAAATGTCCCACCAATAGAATCTGTGATTGCTTTTATCAACCCCATTTAATTGCCCCCTTATAAACTTTGCTCCATATCACAATAGGCACATCTCACTGTTTGCTTCACTTGACCTGACAAAGGTGCTCCACAAAAGCTACACTTGGTTGAAATCTTTTCTGGCTCTGCATCCTTAATACCAAGCCCTGCTTTAAAAGTGTCAAATGTATCCTTAAATGTTTCTGCCAAAACATCTGCTCCAAACAAGCTACTATCTCCCAAGGTTTCAAAATTACTTGTATCACCTGAAATCAATTTAATAATGTTTCTAGCCCACTTGTCAGTATCCTTAGTATTATTAAATGAAAAGATAGCTTGCCCGCCATTATAATAAATTTCCAGCCGTTTCACACCATTGGTTTTGGTTACTGAAACTTGAGGTCTCCCTTCAAAAATTTTAATCTGGTTAATGGGTATGGTAACTTGATCTTTTTTTCCTCCCCACAAACCTTTTTTGATATATATTAAGTGTAGATTCGTTAAAATTAATTCATCTGTAGACAAACCATTTTTCCCAAAACTCACATGGTCACTATTCATAACCATGTATTCATGTGGCAATAATTGATAATCCATATTGAACTCCACTCTTCCTATTAAAGACTAGCTTTCCACTGCTCCACTTGTTCATGTAGATTATCACGATAATCTTTTAGAGTCTTAATCACTTCTTCTTTCCCTTGAATCGGTGCTTTCTTTAGTGGACCATATTGTTTTTTCAAATCTTCCATTTCTTTTTTAGTGCTATCTTTCAGTTCTTGGATAGCAGCACTATCTTCTAAAACAGTCCCTTTAAAGGCTTCGTCTGCTTCTGTATAGTAATTATCGATTATTTTCTCATTCATAATTAAGTAATCTTCATAGGTTTTTATAGACTCAATTGTCGTATCGCTAACATCTTGTGGGTTAAAATCGCTTGAACTGAGTTTTTCTTTTGCTTTAGCAAACAACCCTTTCTTCTCAGAACTACTAGATGAAGCTTCTGTTTGATTCTCACTAGAAGAGCTGCTTGTTTTTTCAGAAAGAGAACTACAAGCAACTAGAGTAGAGACGGAAAGACATAGCAAAGCTAAACGACAAACTTTTTTTACATTATTCATTGATAGAATCTCCTTTTATTTATGAAATCATCATATCATATTTGCTAAAAAAAAAAAGCATTTTCTAATTAGCTAACCTTTAAAAATACAGAATTCTAGTTAAAAGAATATTTTTCCATTTCAAATTCCACCTATTTTCCCCACCAAAAAAGAGGGACTTCCCTCTTTATCTTAGTTCTTATCCAGATTGCGTAGCATTTCGTCAATCTTGTTTCCATACTCGATTGACTCGTCTTTGACGAAGGTCAAATCTGGGATTTTGTACAATTTCAAATTGCGACCAAGTTCACGTTTGATGGTACCAGTTGCTTTTTCAAGCCCGATTTGAGCTTTTTGGTTATCTGAAGCAAGGTTACTCAAAATGGTGTAGTAAACCTTGGCAACAGACAAGTCACCCAGCATCTGAACATCTGTAATGGTCACACCTTGGACACGCGGATCACGGACTTTCTTTTGCAAAATCTCATTGACTTCACGCTTGATTTCCATGCCCACACGATCCGTACGAAAATGATTTGCCATGATATTCCTTTCTCTACTTTGAACCAAAAGCTAGGCCAGCAGACCTAGCTATTTTTAAACTTTTTGATTTTCAGTTCAAATTGAAACGAAGTTCAATTTGAACTCATCCGCTTCTTTCGCCGTGGTGAAAGTGATGGAACTGATTTATCAGTCCCATCACAGGGGATTTTTGAGACCCTAGGCTCAAAAATAAGCAATGAAACCATCGGTTTGCTTGCGTCCCTCACCACCTAAGAAAGGAGCAAAAATCTTATCTCTTAATTTCTTCCATGACGTAGGCCTCAATCACATCATCAGTCTTGATATCATTGTAGCCGTCAATCATCAATCCACCTTCACGACCGTTTGTAACTTCTTTGACATCGTCTTTGTAGTGTTTCAAGCTTGCGAGTTCGCCATCATAGATAACGACACCGTCACGGATAACACGAACTTTAGAGTCACGGGTAACCTTACCGTTGATAACCATGAATCCACCGATAGTTCCGACTTTAGATACCTTGAAGGTTTCACGGATAACTGCTTCACCGATAACTTTTTCTTCAAATTCTGGGTCAAGCATCCCTTTCATAGCTTCTTCCATCTCTTCGATAACCTTATAAATAATGCTGTGGAGACGGATTTCAACATCGTCAGCTTCTGCTTGTTGACGAGCTTGTGGTGTAGGGCGTACGTTGAAACCAACGATAAAGGCATTTGAAGCTTCGGCAAGAGTCACGTCTGATTCGTTGATCGCACCGACCGCTGAGTGGACGATGGTCACTTTGACACCTTCCACGTCGATCTTTTGAAGTGAGGCAGAAAGGGCTTCAACAGAACCTTGTACGTCGGCCTTGATGATAACGTTAACTGACTTAAGTTCACCAGCTTTAAGCGTATCAAAGAGGTTTTCAAGGCTGACACGTTGGGTAACTTGGCGCTGTTTCATAAGGGCACGTTTGGCACGCTCTTCACCTGCTGCACGCGCAGATTTTTCATCCTCGTAAACGGCAAAGTGGTCACCCGCCATTGGCGCTTCGTTCAAACCTGTGATAGAAACTGGTGTTGATGGTCCAGCAACTTTAACACGACGACCAAGATCATTGGTCATAGCACGGACACGACCGAAGGTATTTCCGACAACGATTGGGTCTTGGACATTTAAGGTACCTTGTTGAACAAGAAGGGTTGCAACCGCACCTTTTCCTTTATCCAAGCGAGCCTCGATAACCGTACCGATTGCACGAACTGTTGGGTCTGCCTTGAGTTCTTGGATTTCAGCTACAAGAAGGACTGTTTCCAACAATTCTTCGATGTTTTGGTTGAATTTAGCCGAGATTTCAACAAATTCAGAATCTCCACCCCAAGCGGTTGACATGACACCATGCTCAGCCAATTCACCGATAACACGTTCTGGGTTAGCACCTGGTTTATCAATCTTGTTAATGGCTACGATGATTGGAACGTTGGCCGCTTTTGAGTGGTTAATGGCTTCAATTGTCTGAGGCATAACCCCGTCATCTGCCGCTACGACCAAGATCGTAATATCGGTAACAGAAGCACCACGCGCACGCATCGATGTAAAGGCCGCGTGTCCTGGTGTGTCAAGGAAGGTAATCTTCTTGCCATTTTCAACGATTTGGTAGGCACCGATATGCTGCGTGATACCACCCGCTTCACCTGTCGCAACACGAGAATTACGAAGGGTATCTAGAAGTGTTGTTTTACCGTGGTCAACGTGTCCCATGATAGTTACAACTGGTGGACGCTCAACCAATTCATCTTCATTGAGATAACCATCTTCGACAAAGAAACGTTCGATGTCGGCATTATCCACTTCAACTTTTTGTTTAGCTTCGATACCGTAATCCACCATGAGAAGTTCAATGGTTTCTCCATCCAAGGATTGGTTTTGTGTGGCCATGACACCCATCATAAAGAGTTTCTTAACGATTTCAGCTGGTTCACGTTTGATACGTTTTGCGATTTCCGCAACGGTCATACCATCCGTATATTCAAATTCTGTTGGCAATTCATGGAATTTACGCTCCGTAACAGGTTTTGGAGCCTGATTACGGTTGTTCTTGTTATTGCCTTTTTTGTTCTTCTTGTTGTTATTCCAGTTACTATTTCTTTGATTTCTCACTTGATTTTGACTACTTCGATTCTTTTGTTGTTTTCTAGGACCATCTTCTTCGTGATCGAAATCATCACGTTCTTTGTCTGGTCGAGCTTGTTTTTTACGACGTGTATCCACTGGTGCTTCTTTAGCTACAGGAGCTGTTTCAACCACTGCTTGAACTTGTTGCGCTTGTTCAGCCAACTTAGCCACTTCTTCAAAGATTTCCTCTGGCTCCTTGCGTTTGTTAGCTTGGGCCAAGGCTTCTTTGGCAGCCTGAGTCTGCTTGAAACGTTCCTCACTTGAACGTGCATATTCTGCATTTTGCTCTGCTTTTAGGGCTGCTGCACGGGCTTTAAAGTCAACACGTGGAGCCGCTTGATTTGGACGTTTGTCCTCTTGTTGACGACGCTCATTTCCACGATTTTGCTGACCTTGCTGTTTCTTAGCTTGGTCATTAAAGCGACGATTGTCGCGGTTGCCTTGACCTTGTTTTCCACCATTACGGCCGTCGTTTTTCTGACGATTTCCGTTTTGTTGTTGGTCACGGTTATTGCCCTTATTTTGCTTACGTCGTTCTGCCTGCTCTTTGGCACGAGCTTCACGCTCAGCCTTGAAATTACGGCTTTGCGGTTTAGCTGCTACTTTTTCTGCCTTCGGAGCAACTGGCTCAGCTGGTTTTGCCTCTTCCTTAGCTACAGCTGGTTTAGCTGGCTCAGATTTCTCGGCTTTCTTTTCTGCACTTGCTTTTGGTGTTGCAGGTTTTGCTTCTGCTTTCGGAGCAGCTGCAGGCTTAAAGCTGGCAGCGATTTTTGCAGCGACATCTTCTTCCACACTTGATGAGTGGCTTTTCACATCCAAGCCCAACTCTTTTGCACGCGCTACAACTTCTTTACTTTCTTTTCCAAGTTCTTTTGCGATTTCGTACAATCTTTTCTTAGACAAATCATGTCCTCCTCTTCTATTCCATAAGAGACCTCATTTTCTTTGTAAATCCAGCATCTGTTACAGCCAAAACCTTTCTCGATTTCCCGACTGCTATGCTTAATTCCAGTGTTGAAAACACGGTTACAATTTCTACTTGATAATAATGACTTTTATCTTGAATCTTCTTGGTTAGATTGGGTCCAGCATCATGGGCTAGAAAGACCAACTTGGCCTTGCCGTCTTGAATGGCTTTAACCACCAATTCCTCACCCGATATAATCCGCCCTGCTCGCTGAGCAAGTCCCAAGAGATTGCTTATCTTTTGCTTATTCAAGTCCTAACTCTCTTCTTTTCACTTTGTGATCCACATAAGCGATCAACTCGTCATAAAAGCTTTCTTCCACTTCCATGCTAAAGCTGCGGTTAAAGACCTTCTTCTTTTTCGCCTCTAGGGCTTCTGCATTGTCTAGTTTGATATAAGCGCCACGGCCATTGGCCTTGCCTGTCGGATCAATAAAGACTTGCCCTTCCTTATTCTTGACAATGCGGAGCAAATCACGCTTATCAATCACTTCATGGGACACAACAGACTTGCGCAAAGGGATTTTTCTCGTTTTCATCTTTCCCTCCTCTAGCAGCTTTTATTCTTCTACAGTATCGTTTTCTGCTTCCAAATCTACCGAACCAGCTTCTTCCATGGCTTCAAATTCACTAGCAGACTTGATATCGATACGGTAACCAGTCAAGTGAGCCGCCAAGCGAACGTTTTGTCCACGACGACCGATAGCAAGAGAAAGCTTGTTATCTGGCACAACGACCAAGGCACGTTTGCTGTCGTTTTCATCAAAGATAACTTGGTCAACCTCTGCAGGAGCAATGGCATTGTAGATAAATTCAGCTGGATCGGCTACCCACTCGATAACGTCGATGTTTTCTTCGATTGGAACCATACGATCGCTCTTAGCATCGTAGCGAGCTGGGTGGAATTTGCTAGTAATTTTCTTGATGTTAGCACCACCACGTCCAACGATTGTACCAATAGCGTCCACGTTTGGATTGTGGCTACGAACTGCAACCTTAGTACGGTCGCCAGCTTCACGAGCCACGCTCATAATCTCAACAGTTCCGTCATAGACCTCAGGAATTTCTTGTTCCATCAAACGTTTGATCATTTCTGGATGGCTACGGCTAACAAAGACGTTGACACCACGAGGGTTGTCTTCAACCTTGTAAACATAGACTTCAATACGATCATGAGAAGCAAAAACTTCTCCAGGAATTTGGTCTTGTTTTGACAATTGGGCTTCGATGCTGCCAAGGTTGACATAGATGAAGCGGTTGTCGAAGCGTTCTACTGTACCAGACATGATTTCTTGCTCATGTTCTTTGTAAGTATTGTAAGTGATGGCACGTGTTTGCTTGCGCATTTTTTCCATGATGGTTTGTTTGGCAGATTGGGCTGCTACACGACCAAACTCACCTGGTGCTTCTTCAAACTTGATTTTGTCCCCAAGCTCATAGGCTGAATTAATGGCAAGAGCATCTTTCAAGCTGATTTCCAAACGGCTATCAAATACTTCATCAACAACTTCACGGACAGTATAAACTGTAAAGTCACCTGTTTTTTCATTGAAGTCAATAGCTACACTATCTGATTGACCATAGCGTCTGCGATAAGCGGAACGAAGCGACTCTACTACTGCGTCGATGATATCTTCTTTTTTGATTCCCTTGTCTTCTTCCAAAATGCGGAAGGCCTCTAGCATTTCTTTACTCATGTTTTCTTCACTTTTGAATCCTCAAAAGCTATCCTTTCTTTTTCTATAATTTAACTGCTAAACGTGCTTTTGATACTAAACTGTATGGAATTTGGACGGTTTTCTTACGCGTCTTGTCCATATATTCCATGGTCAACTCGTCCTCTTCAAAGGCCAACAAGGTTCCTTCAAAGACCTTTTGCTTATCGATGGCTTGGTAGAGCCCGACATGGATGTATTTCCCAACCGCTCCAGCGACGGCATCCTTGGTTTTCAAAGGACGTTCCAAGCCTGGACTGGTGATTTCTAGGAAATATTGTTCTGGGAAGGGATCTGGCTTGATGGTGTCTAGGACAGGACTGATCATTTCTGTCAAGTCCGCCGTGTCGTTCAAGGTAATTCCTTCAGGTTTATCTACAAAAATACTGAGAATCATGTCACTGCCAATCTTTCCGTACTCGATATCCACGAGTTCGAAAGGCGCTTCTATGACAGGTTCTACAACTTCTCTGACTAATTCTACGATTGTTGCGATTGCGTCCACCTCCTCATAAGCAAGAGGCGAAGATATTTCCCCGCCTCACTTTTCATATTCCTACTATTAGTATAACACGTTTGCTAACTTATGTAAAGCAAAAGCACTTATACAGCCTGATTTCAGGCTTTTTCTTAAAATTCTGCCTCAACTCGGTAGATAACTTGACCCTTGTTGGAGAATTTTTGCTCATATTCTGTCATGACATTGCCTTCAAAATCACTGGCATGCAAATCTAGCCAGACACCATTGAGCTTCATGCCATATTGAGAAAAACTCACTAGGCTGTACTCAAACAAGCCACGGTTATCCGTCTTGAAATGAATTTCTCCATTTTCAGGCAAGATGCGCTTAAAGGTATCCAAGAAGGTCTTGTAGGTCAAACGACGCTTTTCATGACGCTTTTTAGGCCAAGGATCTGAAAAGTTCAGATACAAGCGATCAATCTCACCGTCTTCAAAGTAGTCAGTCAAGTCAGAACCATCTACCCACAAGAGCTTGATGTTAGGCACTCCAACTTCAAGCACCTTGTCCAAAGCGTAGCTCAAAACAGACTTTTGAATATCAATCCCGATATAGTTGATGTCAGGGTTTTGCTTGGCCATACCTGAAACAAAGGCACCCTTTCCACTTCCTACTTCCACATGAATGGGATTATCATTGCCAAACAAGTCCCGCCATTTCCCCTTGGCTTCCAAGGGATTGAGGACCACATACTGGGGATTTGCCTCTAGTAATTCTGTCGCCCCTTTACGATTTCTAACTCTCATCTTCTCTTTCCATACTTGTCTCGGAAGTGACGCAAGCCATGGATCTCCCGATTGACATTTTCTAAATCTTGGTTCATATAATACTTGGAAATCTGGCTCAAGTAAGACAATTGACCGTACCAATACAATTTATTTAATACCGTTTGATTGTACTTATAACCGTAGTAGGTCAACCATTCCTTCCACTGATGTTCTGGAATATAATGGCAGAGCATATGGGCCACATCAAACATGCGGTCGGTCAAGCGAACCGAATCCCAATCTACCAAATAAATCAAGCCACTATCTGTCTCAATCCAATTACTATGTCGTACATCTCCATGGACAATGGTCGCATAGTCCTCTCTAAATCCTGGAATAGTCTGACGTAAATCAGCCATCACTTCACTGATAAAATGATTTTTACGCAAAGCATCTGGAGCCGTTTCTTGCCAAGACTGTAGTAAATCTACAGGTGTTTCCATGGCATATCCCAAACGACTCAACTGTGTCATCAAAGGACGTGAGCGATGAAGGCGGGTTAAAATATTGACGATTTGTTTACGATTCATATCATAGGGGGTCAATATTTTGCCTGTCAACCATTCTTGAGCACACATATCACGCCCATCTGCCAAACGGCGACTCCATAATAATTGTGGAGCAATTTGTTCTCTAGCTAGACCAGGTAGGATTGGAGAGGTGTTCATTTTTACAAAGATACGCTTCCCATCAGGATAGCTACCCATATAAGCTTTGCCACTTTTCCCAGGTATGGGAGTCAGTGTTAGCTCATTATCACCCAAATCCATTTCTTTCCTCCGTATAAAGTTTCCTTACTATTCTACTAGTTTTTGGCCTATTCGTCAACCGCTCCACACCCGATTCTCAAAGAAAAGCCTCTAGATTGGCTTGGGATCATTATAGAAAGAAAAAGGCAAGCACCGTCTTCTGCTTACCTTTCATGATTTTTATAAATAATATAAGAGTGGCCAAGCATTGTAAAACATGTGAACTAGAGTAGAAACCCATAGGTTTTGGCTCTTTTTATAGGCAAAGCCCAGCAACAAGCCCCCAAGTAGATAAAAAATAAACGAAGGGACATTAGAAGGTCCATGCATGAAAGAAAAGAGAGAGGAAGTTAGCACAAGCCCTAACCAAGAATTGTCAAAAACTGCACCTTGAAGAAGTCCTCTGAAAATGAGTTCCTCCTGGATGGGTCCAAAAACTGAGGAAGTCAAAATCAAAGACAGGGAAATTCCTCTGCTGACTTCCGCCAAGTGTTGAACTCCTGCGCCAGAAGAAACAGCAAAGAAATGAATATAAACCAGCGTCTCAAGCACACTTAGAAGAAAGATTGCAATGAAAAGCAAAAGGTCTTTCTTGCTTAACATCCCAAAAGAAATCATTTCAAACTTTCTAGCATAAGTAACACTCACCAAAGTTACAAGAAGACTTACAATAATCAGTGCAGGCTCATTTTGAAAAAAATCCCCATGGTTAATCGTATAAGGAACTGTAATGACAATTATTAGTACTAAAAATCCAATGCACAAGGCATGAAATTTATCAAAAAACTCCATAAAATTATCCTCCTCAACAAACAGACTTCCTACAAGTCATCCTTGAGCTCTAATCTTTCCAAAACAAACCATTTGAGTAACCAAAATCCGACCACATAGCCAGCCCCTAAAAATATAGCCATAAAAGCTAGCATGGAATTTAGGGAATTAAAGACCACCGCAGATACAAAGGTTAGCACAAAAACGTTAAAGGCAATGGTGTCAGAAGCCAAGACTAGAATATAGGGGGTCAACCAGTCTAAAGTTTTTGAATTTAGGAAAAATAAGTGTTTATACATAATAACCTCCCCTTGCTAGAGCATAGACTAGTCGCAGATTAAGAAGAAAGTTCTTCCCTACTTTTTATAATACTTCAAGCCCCAAATGAGCAGAAGCATGATAAGCAAGCAGAGAATGGCGCCAATATAGGCAATTAATTGTTGATAGAATTCTCCTGCTGTGATACCTCTATACAAACAAATAATAGACATAAAGCCTGTCAAGCCGATATACATGAGTTGATTGGTTCTAGGATTAACCAAATCATCATCTTCAAACTCTCTTATCCTCATTTCCCTAGTGAGGTAAACAGTAACCAAAATAGAAGCCAAGTTAATAACCACTAAAAGGAATTGGAAAATCAAGGAAAAATTTAAAAACTGACGAGATAGGAATAGATAAGTAGAGACAAGTAAGGGCAACTGACCTAGGAACAATCTCGCAAGGAAGATGGTCTGTTTTTTAAAAAATATTTTTTTCATTGCTTTCTCCATTACAATTAAATGACATCTAATCATTTTCTAAAATTTGATAACTTTTGTGAAATGTTTTAGCAGAAACAACTCTATGATTGGTGATATCTATATAATCACCTGGATAACCAAGAACATACATCCCATAACCAGCGAATCCTCCTCCAACTGTTCCAACTAGACCAAACTTGATATTCGTTTCGAGAGAAGTGTTAAGACCTGCCATTAGAATGCGCACATGATTATCCAACCAAACCATATAATTTTTTTGAAAAGCTTCCTCTACCCAACTTGGTTTAGGAGTTGCTTGACCAATTTCCCAAACATCAACAATTTGATTCCCATATTTTGCCTTCATAGCTTCAATCCTTTTTAAATACCATTACATGAATTTGGAGTTCCCCCTATACCATAAGGACCACATGGTTTTGAAAAATGTATAATAGGCCACTTACCATTTAATTGATCCAAAGTTGGAGAAGGTGCTAGCCCACCCAATAAACCAGAAAACACATCTCCCCAACCTCCGAACCCTCCTTCAACCTTCGCAAGCATCTCAGTATCCATCATTTCAAATTGTGACATCGTTTTTGTATTCATAACGAATACCTCCTTTTTTATTTTTAATTTTAATTGTTATCCTGTTGCAATTGGCAATTTTAGTATAGCACTATTTGTTAAAGTTTTTCATACAAATCTTGAATTGTCATCGAAATGTCTTGAATTACTCAAAGAGTACAATCTTCCCAATCAACTAATAAGAAGTGAATAATATTAAATTCCATTATTCACTTCTTAAAATCGATAATTATTTTTAATCTACTATTTTTAGCTAAATACCCTGTGTAAAAAAGTCAGCAAAAATGGTAATGTCGCGAAAATATTATTAATCACATGCACCGCATAGGAAGGATAAATGCTCTTGGTATAGCGGGTCAAACTAGCAAAGATGATGCCAGATGTTGCAAAGACGAAGATATCTAACAGACTAGGCAGGCTTGAAAAATGAGGAAGAGCAAATAAAATTGACGGAAGAAGCAAATCAAGGCCAAATCTCGAATGCTTAAAAAAGGCGTGTTGCAGTAATCCTCTATAAATCAGCTCTTCCATAAGTGGAGTCAGAAAGAACAAAGTTATATAGATACCTAGCTCAGCAAAGTTGGTCCCACTATAACCGATCAATACAGCCCAACCTTCAGCAGTTGACTGAACATGTTTAGCTGTCTGAACGTTAAAAGAGATCTGGAGCACTACCACTAATACTGTCAAAATCGAATACCAAAGCCATTTTTTTCTTGGAATGCGAAAGAGATAGCCGTGGCCTGTCTTAAACAGAATCCAAATCATGACTCCGCTAAATAGCAAACTCAAGAGATTTTGAATCCAGACGAAATTGCCAATCTGGGAAGAAAATTGCCAATAATTTTGAACAATAAGCGTCAGCTGAGAAAGACCAAATACGAAAAATAAGTAAGAGAAGACTGCACTTATTTTGAATAGAAGTTGATACTTTTTCATAGAAATCCTTTCCACTATGACCTCCCCTTGTCAGGCTCTACTGCTGTAAGATTAAGAAGACAGTTTGTTCTTTTTAAGGCTAACCTGACTACTAGATAATAGATACATTAAGGCATTAAAGACAATGAAAATATGTCCATAGAATAAAATCAACCTCGCATCCAAACCAAGATAAAGTTTGACCATCAAAAAGATAAGCAAAAGAATTTGAAACCATAAGGTTTTTCCAAAAATAAATTTAAAGCGGTTTCGAATGTCTACTTCCTTGATTTTTACCGCCACCTCTTTGTTAGTAAGAAGGAAAACGCCGGCTTCAAATAATCCACTGTAGAGAACAATCCACCCAATCGATACATTAGAGATTTGTAAAAATGTCCCTAAAAGAATATTCAACATACTACTCAAGAAAATAACAAGAAATAATCTGTATTTCATATTAAATACCTCCATTCATTTATTTCACTAACAATTTAATAGAGCCTTCTACTCAAATATCCAGACAGAAAAGGATAGAAAGCTACTTTTTATAATACTTCAAGCCCCACATGAGCAAAAGCGTGATAAACAAGTAGAGAATACACCTATATAAGCGATTAGTTGTTGATAGAATTCTGTTTCTGAAATACCTCTATACAGACAAATGACAAACATAAAATCTGCCAAGCCGATAAACATAAATTGATTGGTTCTAGGACTAACCAAATCATCATTTACGTATATTTAAGAGTATCTCTTTTATGTTAATGTATGTTAGCACTGAAAAACAAAATAAACCAATAATATTTAAAATGAGCATTAATTGGGTTAAGTCTCTAAAAAAATTATCCACTGACACTACAAGAAATACTATACATATTATAGTCGAAACTATCTTTTTCTTATCCATAATTATTTACTCCTTTCCTAACAAATCCAGCTTATCAATCAAGAGCAATTTTTAACAGAATGTAGCAGCACCCTTTGCAACTTTGACAATTTCAGTATAGCACTATTTGTTAAAGTTTTTCATCCAAATCTTGAATTGTCATCGAGACATCTTGAATTGCAAAAACTTCATTAGCCCCTACTTTTTATAATACTTCAAGCCCCAAATGAGCAGAAGCATAATAAGCAAGCAGAGAATGGCACCAATATAGGCTATTAATTGTTGATAGAATTCTCCTGCTGTGATACCTCTATACAAACAAATAATAGACATAAAGCCTGTCAAGCCGATATACATGAGTTGATTGGTTCTAGGATTAACCAAATCATCATCTTCAAACTCTCTTATCCTCATTTCCCTAGTGAGGTAAACAGTGACCAAAATAGAAGCCAAGTTAATAACCACTAAAAGAAATTGGAAAACTAAGGAAAAATATAAAAACTGACGAGATAAAAATAGATAAGTAGAGACAAGCAAGGGCAACTGACCTAGGGACAATCTCGCAAGAAAGATGTTCCGTTTTTTAGTAAGAAAAGTTTTCATTTCTTTGCTCCTTTCTTTTTAGTTAAAGCAAGATAGATCACAACCGCAATCATATAGGCTATGGTATAAAATAGATGATACCAAATACTCTCCCTAAGCGGATAAAGAAGGATAGACATGATCAGATATAGAACGAAAATAATCAGTATTTTTTTCTTCATAAAATTTCCTCCTAAATGTATGCTTTATCTTAGTTGGGCTAGAACCTTTACACTGCTAGTATAGCACTCGTTTTATTCTTGGATCTCTCAAATCGTAAATGGTCATCAAAACCTCTTGAATTGTTAAAAAATTTAAAAAGCAAGCATGAAAAACATACTTGCCCTTTACACCGTATTGATACCAACTTAATTTGTAGATTTTTTATCCTGCTATCACATATCATTTTAACAGGCTAAGCAATATTAAAGAAACTCCCCTGTAGATTAAACTAGCGATAAAAAATCTTTTTATCTAATTAGATCTATCTTTATTCTTCTTTGGAGATTTTAAAAATTTGTCCCTAATTAAATAAGTAATAAAAGAAATAAGCATACTAACAACAAAAACAATAAGAAAACTTTTGAAATCCATAATTACCTCCAAGTACACAAGCTCAAGTCTTTAAGCAACCATAATAGCCAATTGTAACATTGTTTTTGCATTCACGAGGAATACTCTTTTTATTTTCGTCCTATTGCAACCTTAATAAGGTTAGTATACTACTATTTTTTAAAACTTTCCATCCAAATCATAAATGGTCATCAAAACATCTTGAATTGTAAAAATTTAAAAAGCAAGCATGGAAAACATACTTGCCCTAGGGGAACTTGACAACGTAAAGATCCAAAATAGAAAACTACTCACCCTCACTTCCGTATGTTCTCATATATTCTCATGATCGCAACAAGGATAGCAGCTGTCCCACTTGCCAAAACGAGAAGGGTAATAATAATGTTGAAGATTTCAGGCGTACTCCCTATTCTGTTGATAAGACGGAGTAGGGATATAACTGTCAACTGAATCAGGAGTATTGATTCTACTCTTACCAATGGAGTCAGTTGATTTTCAACCGCATATAAAAAGGCTGGTAGTAAAACACAGGCTATAGCAATCACAAACAGATTACTCCCTGTTTCTTCTCCCTTGTTCACCACGGAAATCATGAGAAGATTTGATGCTATGATCAACGTAGAACAGATGATAAAAAAGGATTTCTTATTCATATAGGATACCTCAAATAATATAACATCCAACTTATTAAAAGTCAGGCTGGATAAAGAGAAAATTTATCTGTTAGCTTCTGCAAATTGAAACATTGTTTTTGTATTCACGAGGAATACTTTTTTTATTTTCGTCCTGTTAGAATATCGTATGCTTGTACTCCATCAAGCAACCCCATTCCATTAGATAGTATGTTGTCTAGCTCCTCCATCTTTTCATCTGAAAATGTTATTTTTCAGCGTTGATTGCTCTTTCATAGGTCGCTATCGTCCTTGACAACACCATCTTCCTAAACTCTTCTCCAAGTGACTTCTTTTTCCTTGCTATGTTTTACCCCTTTATTTTACATTTTTTAGTACTGTTTCAATTTTTTTAATGGTTATTTCCCCTTCTCGTCGTCTTCTTTTTTATATTCGTTTAGTGCTTTTACGCCTTCACCATAAATGAAAAAACCTAAACCTAAAGAAAACGGTGTCCCAACTATTTGTACAACTTTTGCCCACCTTGGGTCAAAATCTTCTGAAAAGTAAACAAGAACCACATTAATTAGGAGTGCAACGATTAAAAAATATGCTCCCCCGTTCGCAATGCTATGCACTGCTCTTTTAATTTTTCTACTCTTTTTCATTGGATTTTTCCTTTCGTATTTTTCTTGTTTCTACTTTCGCTAATACTAACTATTTACCATGCTTTTTTTACCTATGCATCAACTACTATTTAAGCCTCTAAAAGTAGTTAGTTTTCTGCCCTATAAGAGTTGTATTCCACTTTCGGCTACAATCTTAACAATGTTAGTATACTACTATTTTTTGAAATTTTCCATCCAAATCATAAATAGTCATCAAAACATCTTGAGGTGTTAAAAGAATTGAAAAAGAAAGCATTTCGGAAATACTTTACCTTTTATCATTCAGTTCATATACAGTTATAATCTTTTATATATAAAATAAATACACCTATCTTCTCACTCTTGTCTATAGGCAAATGTTAGCTATATGTTATTACAAACAAATAATATCATTGCACCTGTTTACCATCTATTTTTATTTATGAATTTTTTGTTTCACTTTAATCATTATAGAAGCCATAAAAAACGCGACAGCTAGCCGAATCAGTTGGTAACTTTCTTCCTCTCCTGTTTTCGGTAATAATTTTTCATTCGAAGTAATAGATTCGCTTACATAATCAGTCCCCTTAACATCAGTTGAAGGAGTTTTATTTTCTTGAGCAGCATCAAAAATAGGTTTGGGAGTTTCCAATTGATTCTTATTGTCTAACATTGCTAAATTGTCAGATTGAGTAGTTTTAGCTTTAGTAGTTGAGTTTGTACTCTCCTCTTTCCCACTATTTTCACTATTAGAATTGGAATTAGCATTGGATATTTTCATTTCGGTTCTTTTTTCATCACTCATACCTTTGCTGTCGCTTACAACTTTATCACTAATACTCATGCTGTCATTTCTGGTTTTCTCATCACGGACACTTTCAGTTACTGTTTCCTCAGAAGATTTCACTGTCTCCGTTTGCTTAGGTGAGTTTCTCGAGTACATATAATCATACACCTGTTGTGCAGTTGCTCCGCCACCAACCCATCCAGATATCGGATGTCCATTTTTTAAATACAAAATTGTTGGTGTTCCTGGAATACCGACTTTTTTAAATAGAAACTCTCTCGCTTCCCCATCAAAATCCTTACCATCCAAATCATAATATTCTAACTTCTTTTCAATCAAGTTATTAAATTCTTTCAATTCAGGAGAAAATTGACGACAATGAGAGCAAGTTTTTCTACCAAAATAAATAGTATGTTCCAATTGATCCTCTGTAAAAGATTGACGAACGGCTTCAATATCTATCTTTTTAAAGTCCGTAACATTCTTCTCATACTCTTCTGGGGTTACAACAGAAGGCTTATGCTCCACCTTTTCCTTAGCCGATGGCAAATCTGGTGCCACAAGAGAACTATCATTCGCCCGAATAGATGAAGTAGTAGGCTGCTCTTCTGCATATACAACACCCGTAGTAATAGATGCAAATACAAGTGGTACAAGTAATAGCGATTTTATCTTTTGATTCTTCATAAGAATACTCCTTTACATTTGTTATCTTTATCTTACCTTATTTAAGATTACAAATTCATATAAATCTTAAATGGTCATCAAAACATCTTGAATTGCAAAAACTTCATTATAAAAGGGTAAGTATTTCGAAAACACTTACCCCTTTATACTTTATTAAGCTCTACTTTTTATAATACTTCAAGCCCCACATAAGCAGAAGCATGATAATTAAGCAGAGAACAGCGCCAATATATGCGATTATTTGTTGGTAGGCTTCTGTTGCTATGATACCTCTATACAAACAAATAATAGACATAAAGCCTGTCAAGCCGATGAACATGAGTTGATTGGTTCTAGGACTAACAAAATCATCATCTTCAAATTCTCTTATCCTCATTTCCCTAGTGAGATAAACAGTAGCCAAAATAGAAGCCAAGTTAATAACTACTAAAAGAAATTGGAAAACTACGGAAAAATTTAAAAACTGACGAGATAGAAACAGATAAGTAGAGACAAGCACGGGAAACTGACCTAGGAACAATCTCGCAAGGAAGATGGTCCGTTTTTTAAAAAATATTTTTTTCATTGCTTTCTCCATTACAATTAAATGACATCTAATCATTTTCTAAAATTTGATAACTTTTGTGAAATGTTTTAGCAGAAACAACTCTATGATTTGTAAGGTCAAGATAATCTCCTAGATAGCCAAGAACATACATTCCATAACCAGCGAATCCTCCTACAACTGTTCCAATCAGACTAAACTTGATATTAGTTACGAAAAAAGTATTAAGAACCACCATTAGAATGCGCAGATGATTATCCAATCAAACCATATAATTTTTTTGAAAAGCTTCCTCTTCCCAACCTCCGAAACCTTCTTCAACTTTCGCAAAATTCTCAGTATCCACAATCTCAAATTGTGACATCACTTAATATTATTAATCTAAACAGTAATAGTATCCATTTCCCTATTTTTTAAGATTTTTTATCCAATATTATATCATATTGGTTACTTACATATACTACAAGAATGATAAACAATTGTAACAGATATGAACTAAAATAGGCACCGATAGATTTTGACTCTTTTTATAAGCAAAGCCCAGCATGAAACCTCCAAATAGATAATAGATAAACGAAGGAACATCATAAGGAGCATGCAGGAAAGAGAAGAGAGAGGCAGTCAGTATAAGCCCCAACCAAGAATTTTCAAAAACCGCACCTTGAAGGATACCTCTGAAAACAAATTCCTCCAGAATAGGCCCAAAAACTGTCACGCTTGCAATAAAGGATAAGGAAATTCCTGTACTAGTAGCCTCAAGGTGTTGATATCTAGCACCAGAAGAGACTGTAAAAAAACTATAATAACCTATATTTACCAGCACACAAATAAGAAAGCTTCCAATAAAAAGTAGAATTTCTTTCTTCGTTAACCTTCTTAGCGAAACCATATCAAACCATTTCGCATAGGCAACACTCAGTGAAATCCAGAAAGTCTTTGTGATAATAAATAGGTACTCGTTTTGAAAAAAATCTCCTTGATTGATGGTATAACCTACTGTAGTAACTGTTATAAAGGCTAAAAATCCAACAAACACAGCATGACATTTGTTAAAAATAGTCATAAATACAACCTCTCTTTAATTGAAGTAACTAAAAACTTAAACTTCAAAATTTTTTTCTCTATAAATACATTTTACTGATATTCCAAACATAGACAATCTAAATTTTTGTGAATTTCTACAAGAAAATTGGAATTTTTCAAATCATTACGAGCAAAGTTTGAAACTAACAAACTCCTCCACCTTACTATAAAGCACCAGAAAACGGCTAATTTCAATACTTAGGATATTTGAGACTATATAATCGAATCTAAGTTTAGAATTTCCTTTTTTTCTAGAGTAGTTCCTCAGATAACTTTACCTATCATTCGAATTTACCTAAACACAGTATAATAAAACTTTGTCTTTAACCTGAGGTGTTTTCAACTATAGTTTTATAAAAATTTAACATTGTGGTAAAATTTTTCCTGGATACGCAGGTGTATAGTTTTCACATAAAGGGAGATTCCCTCCTTTTCCCGGGTGAGTTAAAGCATATTCAAAATATCTCACCCAAGTGTCAGGATGAAATATTGAACCATGACTGTCACCACCATAAATCAATTCTAGTTCCGATAATTCTATAATAGTAACTTTTCCCATTCTATTTCCCTACTTTCTACATGGTAAAACAGGCGCCGGATAAGCTGGACCATATTCGTAACACATTGGAAGAGTAACCGAATTTGGATGAGGGTGTGCTAAATATCTTCCTATTTTTTCTCCCAATTCATAAAAATTTATCAAATCGTCTCCTCCTTGTATTCTTTCTAAATTTGAATCTGTTAATACCTTTATATATTTCATTGTTTTACTCCTTCTTCTATGGTAGCTTAACACAATACCAGTGATTTCCATTATCAATCATACATTTCTCATCAGTATAACCAGCTAATATCCCATAAGCAAAAAATCCTGCTGGACCAACCCACCAAGCAATTCCGCCTTCTATATCAGAAAGTGTATCCTCATCAAGAATTTTTAAGGATACAGAAGATTGTAAAATCATGATGAATACCTCCATTTTATTTTTATTTTTATTTTTTGTCTTGTTGCAACCTTGACAAGTTTAGTATATCACCGTTTATTAATTTTTTTCATCCAAATCTTGAATTGTCATCGAAACGTCTTAAATTAGCTTTTTTATTTAAAACCACCTCTAAATTTTTTTTAAAGATAATTTCTAATCACTTTTTTACCATTCAGGAAGTTTCAATGACTATTCAAGATTTCATAAAATATGAACTTATTTTTATGGCATAATATACCTATCTACTATATGAAAATGAAAGGAATTGCCAATGACTTCTTATAAACGTACATTTGTTCCTCAAATAGATGCTAGAGACTGCGGTGTTGCTGCCTTAGCCTCGATTGCTAAATTCTATGGTTCAGATTTTTCTCTAGCTCACTTAAGAGAACTTGCAAAGACCAATAAAGAAGGGACGACTGCTCTTGGCATTGTAAAAGCCGCTGATGAAATGGGCTTTGAAACAAGACCTGTTCAAGCAGATAAAACTCTCTTTGACATGAGTGATGTCCCCTATCCATTTATCGTTCACGTTAACAAAGAAGGAAAACTCCAACATTACTATGTTGTCTATCAAACAAAGAAAGACTATCTGATTATTGGTGATCCTGATCCTTCTGTAAAAATCACCAAAATGTCAAAAGAACGCTTTTTCTCTGAATGGACTGGAGTAACTATTTTTCTAGCTCCCAAACCTAGCTATCAACCCCATAAAGATAAAAAGAATGGTCTACTAAGCATCCTTCCTCTGATTTTCAAACAAAAATCTCTTATTGCTTATATTGTTCTCTCAAGCTTATTGGTCACTATTATCAATATAGGTGGTTCTTATTATCTCCAAGGAATCTTGGATGAATACATCCCAAATCAGATGAGATCAACTTTAGGAATTATCTCAGTTGGTCTGGTTATCACCTATATCCTCCAGCAAGTCATGAGCTTCTCCCGTGATTATCTCCTAACTGTTCTGAGTCAGAGATTAAGCATTGATGTGATTTTATCCTATATTCGCCATATTTTTGAACTTCCTATGTCTTTCTTTGCGACACGTCGTACAGGGGAAATTATTTCACGGTTCACAGATGCCAACTCTATTATAGATGCCTTGGCTTCTACCATTCTTTCTCTTTTTCTGGATGTTTCCATTCTGATTCTTGTAGGGGGCGTCTTACTGGCACAAAACCCTAATCTCTTCCTTCTTTCTCTTATTTCCATTCCTATATACATGGTCATCATCTTTTCTTTTATGAAGCCTTTTGAAAAAATGAACCATGATGTCATGCAAAGTAATTCTATGGTTAGTTCTGCCATTATCGAAGATATCAACGGGATTGAAACTATAAAGTCGCTCACGAGTGAAGAAAATCGCTATCAAAATATAGACAGCGAATTTGTAGATTATTTGGAAAAATCCTTTAAGCTCAGTAAATATTCTATTTTACAAACGAGTTTAAAGCAGGGAACAAAATTAGTTCTGAATATCCTTATCCTATGGTTTGGCGCTCAATTAGTCATGTCGAGTAAAATTTCTATCGGTCAGCTGATTACCTTTAACACACTTCTTTCTTACTTTACAACTCCTATGGAAAATATTATCAATCTCCAAACCAAACTCCAATCTGCGAAAGTCGCTAATAACCGTTTGAACGAAGTCTATCTAGTCGAATCTGAATTTCAAGTTCAAGAAAACCCTGTTCATTCACATTTTTTGATGGGCGATATTGAATTTGATGACCTTTCTTATAAGTATGGTTTTGGACGAGATACCTTAACAGATATTAATCTCACGATTAAACAAGGAGATAAGGTTAGCCTAGTTGGAGTCAGTGGTTCTGGTAAAACAACTTTAGCCAAAATGATTGTCAATTTCTTTGAACCCTACAAAGGACATATTTCCATCAATCATCAGGATATTAAAAACATTGATAAGAAAGTCTTGCGCCGTCATATTAATTACCTACCCCAACAAGCCTATATCTTTAATGGCTCTATCTTGGAAAATTTAACCTTGGGCGGTAATCATATGATTAGCCAAGAAGATATTCTAAGAGCTTGTGAATTAGCTGAAATCCGTCAAGACATTGAAAGAATGCCTATGGGCTATCAAACTCAGCTCTCTGATGGAGCTGGTCTATCAGGAGGACAAAAGCAACGAATCGCTCTCGCTCGTGCTCTTTTAACTAAAGCTCCTGTTCTAATACTAGATGAAGCTACTAGCGGTCTTGATGTCTTGACTGAGAAAAAAGTTATAGATAATCTTATGTCCCTCACTGATAAAACCATTCTCTTTGTAGCCCATCGTCTCAGTATAGCCGAACGAACCAACCGTATCATTGTTCTTGACCAGGGGAAAATCATTGAAGTTGGTAGCCACCAAGAGTTAATGCAGGCGCAAGGTTTCTACCATCATCTGTTCAATAAATAAGGAGAATGTCATGAATCCTAATCTTTTTAGAAGCGTCGAGTTTTATCAGAGACGTTACCATAACTATGCGACAGTGTTAATTATACCTCTTTCATTACTACTTACTTTCATCTTGATTTTCTCCCTTGTTGCCACAAAAGAAATTACTGTCACTTCCCAAGGAGAAATCGCCCCTACAAGTGTCATTGCATCTATTCAGTCAACAAGTGATAATCCTATCCTTGCTAATCATTTAGTGGCAAATCAAGTAGTTGAAAAAGGGGACTTACTCATCAAATACTCTGAAACAATGGAAGAAAGTCAGAAAACTGCCTTAGAAACTCAACTACACAGACTTGAGAAGCAAAAAGAAGGACTTGGAATTTTGAAACAAAGCTTAGAAAAAGCGACTGATCTTTTTTCTGGCGAGGATGAGTTTGGCTACCATAATACCTTTAGGAATTTTACTAAACAATCCCATGATATTGAACTGGGTATCACAAAGACTAACACTGAGGTTTCAAATCAAGCCAATCTTGCCAATAGCAGTTCATCAGCCATCGAACAAGAAATTACAAAAGTTCAACAACAAATTGGAGAATATCAAGAGCTGAGAGATGCTATCATAAATAACAGAGCTCGCTTACCAACTGGCAATCCGCACCAGTCAATTTTGAATCGTTATCTTGTAGCCTCACAAGGACAAACACAGGGAACTGCAGATGAGCCATTTTTATCTCAAATTAATCAAAGTATTGCAGGTCTTGAAACATCTATCGCAAGCCTCAAAATTCAGCAAGCTGGTATCGGAAGTGTAGCAACTTATGATAATAGTTTAGTAACCAAAATTGAAGTACTCCGCACTCAGTTTTTACAGACAGCCTCACAGCAACAACTAACCGTGGAGAATCAATTAACAGAATTAAAAGTACAACTAGATCAAGCGACACAGCGTTTGGAAAACAATACTTTAACCGCTCCAAGTAAAGGTATCATTCACTTAAACAGTGAATTTGAAGGTAAAAATAGAATTCCAACTGGTACAGAAATTGCTCAAATATTTCCTGTCATCACAGATACAAGAGAAGTACTAATCACTTACTACGTATCTTCTGACTATCTACCTCTACTAGATAAAGGACAAACTGTAAGATTAAAACTGGAGAAGATTGGAAATCACGGCATTACCATCATCGGCCAACTTCAGACAATTGATCAAACTCCTACCAGAACAGAGCAAGGAAATCTCTTTAAATTAACCGCTCTTGCAAAACTATCTAACGAGGATAGTAAACTCATCCAATATGGCTTACAAGGTCGCGTCACTAGTGTAACTGCAAAGAAAACATATTTTGATTATTTCAAAGATAAAATTTTAACCCATTCTGATTAATTTTCAGATAACACTCTATAACTATTTATTATCTTATAAAACAGGAGAATCATAACATGGATAAGAAACAAAACCTAACTTCATTTCAAGAACTAACAACTACCGAACTCAACCAGATTACAGGTGGAGGATGGTGGGAAGATTTATTATATAGATTTAATCTAATTGAACAAAACAATACAAAAGGATTTAATCAACCAATACAACTATAAAAAATAAGACCGAGAAACAAGAACTCTCGGTCTTATTTTTCATCATTCTATAGGTATCACAGTAAGCACCTGACGAAAGACTTGATTTTGACAGGTGGTATTTAGACTGGTATTAGGATGACTTTCAACAATCTTAATGACAGTATAAAGACCAACTCCTCTCTCCTCCCCTTTAGAACTTGCTCCAAAGGAGAAGATTTCAGAAAGATCGATGACCTCCTCTTTGATGGAGTTTTCAATGATAAAGGTCTCCTGTGCTCCATTTTTTAAAAAGGCAATTGAAACATGAGGTTGAGTAGCCTCTGCACTAGCTTCAATGGCATTATCACAAAGGATAGACACAATGGTTAGAAAATCAAGTAGGCTCATCCCCTCGACCTGAATCTCCTCTGGAACTTCGACATTAAGGACAATATCCTTTTCTCTGGCTTTTAGAAATTTCCCTGCTAGAAGACTTTTGAGGGCTTTATCACGAATATTTACCAATCTGCCCAGGTCATATTTATTGTCCTGCAATTTCTGACTGGAATCCTTTAAAACAGAGTCGTAAACCTCTTTTATCTGCTCCATATCCTCTTCCTCAATGCCCAGACGTAAGCTGGTCAAAAGATTGGTGTAGTCATGGCGAAAACTCCGAACTTCCTTGTATAGTTCCTCTATATGCAGACTATATCGTTCCATATCTCTGTAGCGCAAGGTCTGTTCTTGGTTCAGTTTCTTCTGAAGTTTTTCCTTCAAATAAGTATCCAAATTCTTGATAACTCCCATAAAAAAGAGGAGGTAAAATACTAGGATGAGTTGGCGAACAGTAGTTGATTGAATACCTTGTTCATATTCAAGGTAAGATAGACTTTGCATCACTAGATAATAAGCCCCCATTGCCCAGTTAATCTTAGTAAGAGACTTTTGAAAATCTTTATCGAGAAACTCCTTTCTCAAATTAGTGAAATCATAGTCTAACCATTTCAAAAAGACTAAAACTATGAAGCAAACGAATATCATCATCAATAAAAAGATAGGATTGCTATCTTTATCTACAATTTCTTGTCCCAAAAATGGAAGTACAAAATAGGAGACTCCTCTATAAAAGAGATTCACCAATATCATTGGAAAGAGACCATAAAAGAAAATGAGTTTTTTAGGAAGCCCTCTTAACAATAAGAAAGACAAACCTATGCCGAACAAAGGTTCTATTAAGTATGAGAGATAGTCAGTCAGGACTAAAAATTTAAAAGTTGTAAAAATTGCTGCCAGAAGAAATTTTAAAAGAAAGGCCTTAAAAATTCTATCGAAAGTGAGACTAATTCCATCTACCTTAAAGAATATGACAATTTTTAGTCCATTAATAATAAGTGAATACAACAATATCCAAGCAATGTTCATAAACTCTCCTAGCTCAGTGTAAGTTATTGATGGCCTCAGACACTTCCCTGACCTTATAACGCGCTATCATACAGCTTCCACCATTGGGAAAGAAAAGGAGTTTTTCTTTCTTATCCAAATGCACCACATTTGCAGGATTGATGAGAAAAGAGCGGTGGCACTGCAAGAGACGGGGCTCCTGCTTGAAAACCTCCTCTAAACTCGCTGTAAATTCCAGCCTGTCCGTCTTGGTATAGAGAATAACACGATGGGCTCTGGGCGACGTTTCAAGATAGTAAACCTCTTTAAAAGGATACTGGAATTGGGCAAATTTTGATTTAAAGTAAAAGCAATCTTCCGCCAGACTTTTACTGTCTTGACTATTGGCATAGAGAAGGGCTGTTTCGATACGAGATTCAAACTCCTCTGCCGAAAGAGCCTTATCAATGTAGTCCAAAGCAGACACTTGGTAGCGAAAGGACAGGGGCATAAACTCCGAGTGAGTCGTCACAAAGACGATGAGAGCATAAGGATCTCGATCCCGAATTTTTCTAGCCACTTCCAGCCCCTTCATCTCCTCATTTCGAATCTCAATATCCAAAAAGAATAGCTGATGGGCTCCCTTCTCATGCACCTCTGACAGCAGCTGGTCTGGTTTGCCAAAAACTTCAAAAGAACTGGGAGTGATATGATGTTCCTTCAAGAGTTTCTCAATCGTTGTTTCAATTCTAGTCTGTTGGGAAAAATCATCTTCTAAAACAAATATTCTCATCTTCTTACTCTCCTTCTTTCAACCATTTTTGACGAATTTTTCTATAGCGACGTCTGGCATACTTGACAGCGTATTGACCTTCTTCTCCAAGAAAAAGGATTCTTTCTTGAAAATCAATCGATTTTACTTTATCAAGATTAACCAAACAATTTCGATGACATCTCATCAAGGTTTCCCCATATTGGTTCTCAAGATTACTTAAATTTTGAACCATATTAAAACTAGCTTCTTCTGTAACAATCTGTACAGTATGGGCTTTAGTTGGATGTGTTTGGATATAGTAGACATCGTCGACGTTTACTTTATAGACTGTTTTCTGTGTCTGAATAATCATATGTTTCATTGGATTCTCCTCCTAAGAAAAGAATAACAGAAAAAATCTAACACAAGCACACCCAATCCTAAACAGGCCTTCAACGCTCCTGAAAGGTAGCTTGTTCCTCAAATAAGCATGATAATCTTACCACTATTTTATCATAAAATTCACTCAGCGCAATTCAAGACATTTCAATGACAATTAAAGATTTGAATAAAAAAAAAGAGTTAAAAGTGATAAACTATGATTATAGAAAGATTATGTTTGCAATAACTTTAAAAATCATCAAAAAAGGAGGGCTGCATATGATTTATTCACATCCACCATGATTAACACCCTATAAATATACTCTATTGCAATTGACGTAAATATAACAAGGAGAAAATTATGGCCAAGTCAAATAAAACAAAACAATTAACATCAATCGAACTTTCTCATATAAATGGCGGTAGTATTCCATATGGATGGTATTCTCCGTTTCATATAATTAGCGATAATGTACTATGTAGAAATGGATATTCATATAATAAAGCTAATCTTGATAATGGTAAATGTATCATTGATTGGGGCAACATAGTTGGCAATGTTGCTAATAATATAGGTGCCTCACTAGGAGATTTACACAATCCCTTACCTTAAAATATAAATTATATAGGAGGTCACGTAAATGACAGACCCAATCAAAACAGCTCAAACTTTGATTACTGACTTAAACAAAGCCTATCAAGCATGCAAACAGGCAACAGCTGACGACGTCCGCTTTCAGGAGCAATTAAACTCTATTCTTGGTTTTCTAGCCAAGGCTGAGACTGTGGATAATCGCGTCTTGATTGAACTGGAAAAATTCTACCAGACTTCCAGTCTTCTCATGGGACTCAGCGCCCTCAATCCAGATGCTCCTACACGCGCCGCTTGGCGGGCCTATGACCGCTTCCACTTTGACCAAGTCAAGACCAAGTTGAGTCTCTACGGACCAACCATTATCTTGTAGAAAATAAAAGAAGTTGAGACAAACTGAACTCAACTTCTTTTTTAGTGTCATATAGGCAAGATTAGTCCTGCATCTGACGTTTGACCTGATAAGGTAAGTACAAGACTAGTAAAACCAAACCAGCTCCCAGCAAGGCTAGAAGGGCTAGTTTTTCTTGGAAGGTAATCAACCCAACAACTAATTCCACTACTAAGACGAAACTGGTCAATCCTCGGACTACAGCCTGCAAGCCTTTTTCTTTTTGCCCCTTGTCCAGTGGAAAAAGTTGGGTCAAATACTGGTAGTCAAAGGCATGATAGAGGGCCAGTAACTGGAAGAGCAAGAGGTAGTTAAACAGCACTACCACTGCTGTCGCAATCCAAGCTTGCTCAATAAAGACCTGCGCCAGCAAGGAAAGCAAGAGCAGACGGAGACTGAGAGCAAAGAGGTCTCCATTTCGCAAATAAGAACGCAGATAGAGATTTTGCCAAATCTTTCCAGGCACCTTCTGAACAGCCTTTAGGATAAAGTCCAGATAGGCACGACGCTTGACGCTGTTTGAAATTCCCTTTACCTGCGTAAAGAGGGCAAAGAAACGAAGCAAGACTTGCTTGCGCTTGCTTTCTTGAGAAATAACATAGTCCCAGTTGAGACCAGTTTCAGTAAAAAATTTGCTGGCCTTTTGACGAAAGAGGAAATATTTTCCTACCCCCAATAAAAGCACATAGACCAGAAAAACTGGTAAGCCATAACCCATTGCTAAAAATAAAGGCGCAAATAGCAGCAAGAAAAGGGTCTGTACAAAGAGCCAAAAGACTAGGGAAATGCCAGTTTGACGCTTAAGATGGAGTTTGATTTCCTCTTCTCCAACTAAGAGAAAGAGCTTGTCTGGAGCCTCCATATAGGTGGCAATTCCTCCCCAAAGCAAAAGTAAAACAGACGTAATTCCTACAAACAAAAGGATAGGCCAATGATTTTCAGGAAAATGTTGTAAGAGTTGACTGTACTGGTAGGCTAGAAAGCCCAACAGGACAAGCAGGAATAAGACAAAGTGGTCATTGAGAACATAGCGCAGATAACCAAGACACTCCTTACGAAAAGCCTGCTTTCTCTTTAAAAACAAGTCTTTCATAGCTCCTCCTCTTTGGTCAGAGCCAAGTAAATATCATTCAAACTAGCTTCAGGCATGCTAAAGGTCTCGCGCAGTTGCTGGAGGTTCCCCTGAGCTCGCACCTCTCCCTTGTGGAGAATGACAAAGGCATCACACATCTTCTCCGCCGAATCCAGCACGTGGGTACTCATGAGAATGGACTTGCCCTTTTGCTTTTCCACTTCCAAAAGCTGAATCAAGTCTGCAATAGCCAGCGGATCAAGACCAAGGAAAGGCTCATCCACGATAAAGAGACTTGGATCCACCACAAAAGCACAGATAATCATGACCTTCTGCTTCATCCCTTTTGAAAAATGAACAGGGAACCAGTCTAATTTCTGGTCCAGACGGAACATTTTTAACAAGGGTTCTACTCGATCAAAAGCCACTTTCTGCTCAATACCATAAGCCATGGCAACCGTTTCGATATGCTCTCTGAGGGTCAATTCCTCATACAGACTAGGTGTCTCAGGAATGTAGCCAATTTGCTTGCGATAGTTCGTTGCATCTTCTTGCAGGGTCAAGCCATTGATATTGATGGAGCCACTATAAGGTGTCAACAGACCGATAATCTCATTGATTGTCGTCGATTTACCAGCGCCATTGAGACCAATCAAACCAACCAACTGTCCACTTTCAACAGTAAAAGACACATCTTTCAAGACAGGGACATGAACATAGCCACCAGTCAGGTTTTTAATTTCTAACATATTTTCTCCAAATCTGGTATAATGTAGCTATATTATATCAAAATTCAATACAGTAGAGGTAGATTTTATGTCAGATTGCATTTTTTGTAAAATCATCGCAGGGGAAATTCCTGCTTCAAAAGTATATGAAGATGAGCAGGTTCTTGCCTTTCTTGATATCTCTCAAGTGACACCAGGACACACCTTGGTCGTGCCAAAGGAACACTATCGCAATCTTTTGGAAATGGATGCTACTAGCGCCAGCCAACTCTTTGCCCAAGTACCAAAAGTAGCTCAAAAAGTCATGAAAGCTACCAAGGCTGCTGGTATGAATATCATTGCTAACTGTGAAGAAATCGCAGGGCAAACCGTCTTTCATACCCACGTTCACCTTGTGCCTCGCTACAGTGCAGACGATGACCTCAAGATTGATTTTATCGCCCACGAACCAGACTTTGACAAACTCGCTCAAGTCGCTGAAACTATCAAAAACGCCTAAGGAGTTGTCATGAAATTATCCAATCTACTGCTATTTGCAGGAGCTGCAGCCGGAAGTTATCTGGTCACAAAAAATCGCCAAACCATCACAGATGAAGTCTTGAATACAACTGACCGCGTTCAAGCTATCAAGGATGATATGGATATTATCCAAAATAGCCTGCAAATCATCGACCAACAAAAAGAACTCATCAAGGAATACCAAGAAGACCTGACTTACAAGTTTAAGGTCTTGGAAAAGGATATCCAGACCAGACTAGCTGTAATCAAAGAAACACAGGAACTTGAAGATAAGTAAAAGAGCCCGACGGCTCTTTTTTAAAACATAAACAAGTTATATCCCATCAACTATACATCATAATTTAGGCAACTCATTCACCATTTCACAACTAAATCGAAGACTTTCCGCCGTAATGAAAACACCTGAAACAGCTTGCTTTCAGGTGTCCGGAAACTTTGAGACCTAGGCTCAAAGTTTAGGTATGGGATTTCGAAGAAGGTCGCTACCGTCCGTCATTACTTAAGGAAAGTTTTAAAAAATCTATAATCAAAAAGAGCCCAACGGCTCTTTTTACTTTTATTCTCCATCAAAGGCATCTTTAATATGGTCAAAGAATCCCTTTTTCTTTGGATTTACTTTCAAGTCACCAGCAGCTGCGAATTCTTTAAGCGCTGCTTTTTGGCGGTCATTCAAACCTGTCGGTGTTATGACATTAACAGTAACGTATTGGTCACCCACTGCACCACCACGAAGACTCGGAGCTCCCTTGCCACGTAGACGGAATTTCTTACCAGTCTGAGTTCCCTCTGGGATAACCAATTCAACATCACCGTGAACCGTTGGGATATCAACTGTATCACCAAGAGCTGCTTGGACAAAGTTGAGGTTGAGATTGTAGAAGATAGTCGTTCCTTCACGTTCAAACTTATCGCTAGCTTCTACAGAAACCACTACATACAAATCACCATAAGGTCCACCGTTAAAGCCTGCTTCACCTTGACCAGCTAGGCGAATTTGTTGACCGGTTTCCACACCAGCAGGGATTTTCACATGTACACTATGAGCCTGTTTCTCATGACCAGTTCCGTGACAGGTTGTACATGGATCTTTGATTTCTTTTCCGCGACCGTGACAGACATCACAGGTTACTTGGCGACGCATCATACCAAGCGGAGTCTGCGTATCGACGTTAATGACACCAGCGCCATGACAGCGTCCACAAGTGACTGGACTTGTTCCTGGCTTAGCACCAGAGCCATTACATGTACGACAGCTTGCTTCACGGTTGTATTTAACTTCTTTTTCAGCTCCAAAAATAGCCTCTTCAAAGGTCAAGTTCACACGATACTGGAGGTCATCCCCTTGGCGAGGAGCGTTTGGATTACGCGAAGCACCGCCTCCGCCGAAGAAACTTGAGAAGATGTCCTCAAAACCACCGAAGCCACCTGCTCCGTTGAAACCGCCGAAACCACCAGCACCACCAAAGCCACCGTTGGCTCCAGCCGCACCATATTGGTCATAGGCCGCACGTTTTTGGTCGTCACTCAAAGTCTCATAGGCTTCTTGAACTTCCTTGTACTTTTCCTCAGCACCAGGCTCCTTGTTGATATCTGGGTGATATTTTTTCGAAAGCTTACGATAAGCCTTTTTGATCTCGTCTGCCGAAGCGTTTTTTGACACCCCCAGACGATCATAAAATTCAGTATTGTTCATACAAGATACTAAGAGCGAACAGAAAGCGACTGAAATTTAGGAAACCGACAAGAAATCCTGATTTCTTAGGAGGTTTATCTAATTTCCGAGTTTTCCGCTCGAGTTCAATTACGAACACCCTTATTCCTTTCTATTGATATTTTGAATCAAACCTCGATTTAGGTCGGGTTCAATTCCTTTCTTTTATATTTAGTAAAAAATCTCAGAGCTCGAGTTCAATTTCTCGAACGCTCTTTGTCCTTTCTTTCAAATTTAGTAAGAAAGTATGGAAACCGTGTTCAGTTACTCGAACACTCTTTGTTCCTTTCTATAATTTATAAGTAAATCATTAGAGGGTATTTTCTATACTCTGCTTCACTTCATCAAACTCTTTGTCCGATAAGGTAAAAATCAAATCCTCTTCAGCATACTCGTTCTGTTCTTTAAAATAGTTGTCAGTATTTTCTGCCAAACCTAGACCAAGAATCACTTTTCTTGCAAACTCTAGATGTGCAAAGCCAATAGCAGTAATGATATTTTTATCTTGCAGGACAGCTTTTGCTTTGAAATTTT